>CAZGQH010000020.1:0-11432 GCA_964527575.1 uncultured Lachnospiraceae bacterium | reverse complement strand
AGCGATTTTAGCCGCCCGCTCGGCAGCGGCCTTCTCCGCCTCGGCTTTTTCTGCCGCCGCTTTTTCCGCCGCCGCCTTTTCGGCGGCAGCTTTCTCGGCAGCCGCCTTTTCCGCCGCCGCTTTTTCCGCAGCGGCTTTTTCGGCGGCCAGCCGGTCGGCCTCCTTTTTCTGTTTGATCCGCTCTTCGGTCTCAACCCGTACATAGGTCTTGCCCGAGAGATAGGAATTCAGATCCGTGGTTTCATTCTCGCGGGTCAGAAGATCCATCAGGTATCCGTATTCATCCTCGGTAAGGGAGGCAGAGGCTCCCTTTTCGGAAAAACCGCCTTTGGCCAGAAGATCCAGAATCGTTTTGTTCTTGAGGTTCAATTCTTTCGCCAGCGAGTTGGCATTCACCTTAAATCCTGTAATCGCCATATCTGTCACACCTCCTGAAAAGTAAGTCGCTCTGTTGTTTCGGCAAGTCTTTGGCTGATTCCTTCGGCAAAGCCCCGATCCATAATGGCAACGCAGGCGATGTAGTAGGAGGCTCCGATGGCATTCGATAGCTCATCCATGGAGTAATGGGTCTTACAGTAAACTACATTGTGATGCCTGCAAGCTGAATCAAGCAGCTTTTGTGTGTTTTCTGAGGCGTCACATGCCATCAGTACCAGAGACGGTTTGTTCTCCGAACGTACAAATGTGGAGACAAGACTGGTTCCTGAAATAGTTTTCCCTGCCTTTTTGGCCATTCCAAGCATTGACAAAACCTTATCATTCATTCGTTAAAAGCTCACCTTCAAGTCTTTCGTATACTTCATCAGGGATGGTGCATCCCAGATTTTTTTCAATCCGTTTGGATTTGATCGCTTTTTTGAGGCAGGCGGCACTATGGCAGACATAGGCACCGCGCCCCGACTTCTTTCCGGTAAAGTCGAGAGATACCTCCCCCTCGGGAGAACGAACCACCCGGATCAGCGTCTTTTTTTCAAAAGGCTGCATGCAGCCGACACAGTGACGAATCGGTGCCTTTTTCATCTTTGGGTTGTTTTCCGGCATTTTTTCACCCCCAAAAAAGCCGCTATGTTAAGCGTTATCGGTCTTGATATCGATTTTATAGCCGGTCAGCTTGGCAGCAAGACGCGCGTTCTGCCCTTCCTTACCGATGGCGAGAGACAATTGATCGCTGTCCACAAACACCTGACAGGAGCGCTCACCGTCCAGCACCACGCGGTTGACCGAAGCGGGCGCCAGCGCTGCCTTGATGAACTCCTCCGGCACCTCACTGTACTTGATCACATCGATCTTCTCGCCTCCGATTTCGGAGACAATGCTGTTGATTCGCATGCCGCGGTTTCCGATGCAGGAACCCACAGGATCCACATCTTCGGTCCGGGCGAAGACGGCAATCTTCGTGCGGGAGCCGGCCTCACGGGCGATCGCTTTAATCAGAACGGTTCCGTCCTTGATTTCGGGAACCTCCAGTTCAAAGAGCCGCTTGACCATGTGAGGATGGGTACGGGACAGGGTAACCAGCGGCCCCTTCAGTTCCTTGCGAACCTCCATAACGAAGACTTTGATATGGTCGCCCACAGCAAAGGTTTCGCCGGGAATCTGCTCGGTCTTTAAGAGCGTGGCCATGCTGGTTCCGGTATCAACCACCACACTGCCGTTGACTTCATCGATTTTCTGCACCACGGCGGTGATGACCTCTTCCTTCTTGTCCTCATATTCCCGGATCATGTTTCCGCGCTCGGCTTCCCGGATGCCCTGAATGATGACCTGCTTTGCAGTCTGTGCCGACAGTCTGCGGAAATTCTTGGGCTTGACCTCGATCTCCGCTACACCGCCCAGCACATAACGGCGGCTGATCTTCTTGGCGTCCTCTAAGGAGATCTGCACGGTGGGATCCTCAACGGATTCCACGATGTCCATCAGCTGATAGACCTTGACTTCCTTTTTGATCGGGTCGATGGCGACGCGCACGTTGCTTCCGCCATTCTCACGCTTATAGGCACTGATCAGTGCCGCCTCTACGCGCTCAAGCATATAGTCCTTCGGTATGCCGTTCTCTTTTTCGAGAATATCCAGCGCGGTAAAAAATTCGCTGTTCATTTTATCGTCCTTTCGAATTTGATGGGGCGTCAGAATTCACAATACAGATTGGCCTTGGCGATGTCGGAAAAGGAGAGCTCTACCGAAGCACCGTTTTCGGTGATCGTAATCACCGAGGCGTCCTCATTACAGGAGAGGATTCCGGTAAATTCTTTCCGTTTGTTCACCGGGGCAAAGGTCTTGACCGTCACCTTTTCGCCGACACAGGCGAGAAAATGCTCTTTGGTTCGGATATCCCGCTCAAGGCCGGGAGAAGAGACGTCGAGGTAATAGGACTCCTCAATAGGATCGGCCTCGTCAAGAAGCGGATCGATGGCCCGGTGCACCCGCTCACAGTCGTCGATATCCACCCCTTCCTCGCGGTCGATGGTAATCGTCAGATGAAAGTCTGCACCGATTTTCTTGAACTCAATGTCCCAGATCGAAAAACCAAGCTCTGCAATACAGTCCGCAATCGCGTCCCGCACTGCGGAAATCACCTTTCCGCCGTTTTTTGCCATCCGAATACCTCACTCCATAAAAGATGGAAGAGTGTTTTCACGCTCTTCCATCCTACTTCAATATCATCTTTTCTTTATTGTACCACAAGAGGCGGGATTTTGCAATAGTTTTTCTAAAAAAACATGGTCAAAACTTCATTTTTTCTGAGGAAAAATGAGTTGCGCGCCGAAAACAGCTCACTCGCCTGCTGTTTCTTCGGTCTTCCCTTCTTCCGCTGGATCTTCATCCGCCGCGGACGGCTCTTCAGCGGGCTCCTCCTCGGAAGGCTTCCTCTCTATCCGGGCGCCGCAGCGCGAGCAGAATTCCGCATCGCTGTCGTTTTCGTTCTGACAGTTATCGCAGATGATCTTACCCTCTTTTTCGATTCGCTCCCGATTCAGTTCCGCGATTTCCGCACGCTTGGCGGCAAGCTCTTCCAGAGTCTTCGTAACAAAGGCGCTGTAATCGCTTCCTGCAAGGGCGGCCTCCACGACATTTTGACCGAGAGCACGATAGAGTTCGCCGATCTCCTCTTCCTTCTTGCTGATCTTGTACTTCAGCTTCTGAATATCCACTGCGTTGTTCAGCTTATCGGAGGCCTTCTTCACGCCTTTTCCGATATTTTTTCCGATTTCTTTGATGCCCATGGTTCAATCTCCTTTATTTCGGTATTTTGTGAGCACGTTTTCTTATATAAAATTCAGTCTATTTCGACCGAAACCGCGAGGGGGTAATGGTCGGAGAGATAAATTCCCTCTTTGCAGTCCTCCCAGACCGAAAGCGACAGCGGGTGAACGGCAGGCGAGGCAAAGATGTAGTCGATTTTCTCGCCCTCCTCATAGGGAGAGCCGCCCTGAAAACCGTGAAAACTCTTTTTAATTGTTCCGGTTAGATCCGAAAGAGCCGGCGTTCTGAGACGGAGAACTTCCTTCATCGATTCTTCGGAGGGATAGGCATTCATGTCGCCGGTCAGTACCACCGGATAGGGAGCACTTTGATAATCGGCTTCGATTCTTTGCAGCACCTGCCCGATTCCCAAGAGGCGCGCTTTCTCTCCCACATGGTCGAGGTGCGTGTTGTAGAAGCGAACGATATTCGTGCTTCCCTTCTCCTTCAGCTTGACAGCGGTGCAGATCCGGGGACAAGTGCTCTGCTCCCGATAGCGGCTGCCGGGAATTTCCGGTGTTTCGGACAGCCAGAACTGGTCGAAGGAAAAGAGCTCGAAGCGATCCTTCCGGAAGGCGATGGGATTGGCCTCATCGGAAAAATCCCGTTCTCTGCCGATTCCGACAAATTCGTATTCGGGAAAAGCTGCCTTCAGCCATTCATAGATCGGCTCTCTTGCCTCCTGAAAGCCGATGATATCCGGCTTTTCCGCCTGAATCTTATCGAAAATATAGGGAGCACGGTTGAAAAAATAGTTGATTCCGTCCGCATGGTTATCCATGCGTAAATTGAAGGTGACAAGCCGGCAGGTCATCATGCGTTATTGCTCCTTTTGTTTTATCTTCCGGGATTAGTCCACGGTCAGAACCGAATATTTTTCTACCAGCGTTTCATTGGCCACAATATTCTTCATTACCTCGGCAAAGCGTGCTTCGAATTTATCGCTCACGGCGTAGTCGCCGATGTCAGAAAACTGATCTTTATCGCTCTCCTGATAGGCCTTGTCGGGGAGAGAGAGGCGCTGTACGATGAAATAAGCGTCCTCGTTCTCGCAAAATACGCTTTCGCCGATCGTAAGTTCAAAGGCTGCGTTAATCACCGTCGAGGTGAAGAGATATCCGTAATATTCATTTTGCAGTACATAGTAGCCGTTGGGATAATTCTTGGCTTCGTCGGGAAAATCTTTTTGAATATAGGAATCAAGCGATTCCCCGTCTTTGACTTTGGCGTAGATCTCTTCGATCTTCTTCCTGTTCGCCGCCTTCTGTTCGTCAGTCAACTCCACAAGAACATACTTGCCCGAGGAATCCAGCACCTTGTTGCCATCCTTGTCGTACTCATAGTCGAAATTCTTTCGTACCATGTAGTATTTGATGTGGGCGTAGTTTTCCTGGTAAAAGAGGTCGATCTCCTCCGCCGTGGCAAGATCGGTTCCGGTCTGGGAATCGTAGAGGTGACTGTAAACGAGATAATACTTCTGCTCCATCAGCTTGATGGCGCGGTATTCCTTCGAATTGATCCCGTATTTTTTGTCGAGATACTTGTCATAGGCTGAGCGGGAGCCAAAGGAATTGATGGCATCTTCAATATTTTCGTCAATAGTGGAAGTAACACTTTGGGGAACCGACAGGCCAAGCTCCTTGAAAAGGCTGTTTCCCGCCAAATAATAGCGGATCTGGGTACGGATCTTATCGTCCACAAATTCACCGTAGGTGATGCCGAGATCCGAGATCTCGGTCTTCCAGCACTCCTCTGTATCCTGAATATCCGAGTAGGAGCTGACATAATAGTTCTTCAACTCAGTATACCAGTAGGCATAGGCCTTTTCGTTGAACTCCACCCCGTCAAGGGAGAGGACGGTGGCATTCTTGTCGCCGCAGGAGACAAGAGCGAGGCATGCCATCGCCAGTGTCAGAAGTGCGAGAAGAAAGGCGGTTGTGCGTTTGGTTTTGCGAAATAACATGAAATAAACCTCGGGGATTGCACCGGTGTTGGCGCAAGTATTTTCACTTTCCTGCAGAGTGGCATTTTCAAAATGCAGCCTGCACAGAGAACCGATCGAAACGGAACCCTGCATACAGAAGACGACCGATGCTGTCTTCTTCATTATATATCATTTCCCGTCATTTTGCAAGTCATCCGATGTAAGAATTTTCAGATAATCCTTCAGAAGGCGAAGCGCAATGTCCAGCGCCCATTCTTTGTTCTTGACCCGGCAGGAGATATAGGGTTTTCCGCTGAGGGAGAGAAGCAGCTTGCCGTTGTGGGCGGCGGCCAGCCTCGACCAGGCATTCAGATTGATGCTTTCCGGATAATAGATGATGGTTCGGTCCCGGTACTCCACCTTGGAAAGACCGCAGCGGGCCGCCACCGCACGCAGGTAGGAGAGGTTGACCAGGGTCGAAACCGGGTCAGGCATGGGGCCGAAGCGGTCGAGCAGCTCATCGTTGACATCGAAGAGATCCACCTCATTGCGGATCAGCGAAATCTTTTTATAGGCCTCTAGCCGGTGATTGGCGTTGGCAATGTATTTTTCGGGAATATAGGCGTCCATATTGAAATCGACCGTACACTCGGGCATTTTTTCCTTGGCTTTCTCTCCCTTTTCCTCCAAAATTGCCTCGTCCAGAAGACGCATATACATCTCATAACCCTCCGAGGCCATGTTGCCGTACTGCTCGGCCCCCAGGATATTGCCGGCGCCCCGGATCTCAAGGTCCCGCATGGCAACCTTGAAACCTGCGCCGAATTCGGTGAAATCCCGGATGGCAGAGAGGCGTTTGGACGCAATATCGGTGAGAACCCGGTTTTTCGGATAGGTAAAGTAGGCGTAGGCCCGCCGGGAGGAACGCCCTACCCGTCCCCGCAGCTGATGGAGCTGGGAAAGCCCCATTTTGTCTGCGTCCTCGATAATCAGGGTATTGGCATTGGGAACATCCACACCGGTTTCGATAATCGTAGTGCAGACGAGAATGTCGGTCTCACCGGTGATCAGCGAATGCCAGATATCCGAGAGATCTTCCTTTTCCATCTGACCGTTGGCAATGGCGATTCGGGCTTCGGGAATTTCTTTGGCGATCATGGCGGCGGTGCGTTCCATACGCTCCAGCCGGTTGCAGAGATAGAAGACCTGCCCGCCCCGACGCAGCTCCCTCTTGATGGCGTCAAAAATGATGATCTCATCGTATTCGGTCACATAGCTCTGTACCGGAAAACGATCGCCGGGCGCTTCCTCCAGCACCGACATGTCGCGGATGCCGCTCATGGCCATGTTGAGGGTGCGGGGAATGGGGGTAGCAGTCAGCGTCAGGGTATCCACATTGGAGGCGAGCTGACGCAGCTTTTCTTTCTGCGCCACACCGAAGCGCTGCTCTTCATCGATAATGACAAGTCCCAGATCGCGAAATTCAATATCCTTGGACAGAATTCGATGGGTTCCCACAATGATATCGGTCTCACCGCGGGCTATCTTGCGAAGCGAGGCAGCTTGCTGCTTCGCGTTCCGGAAGCGGGAGAGCATATCGACATTCACCGGAAAGCCCCGCATCCGGGAAAGCAGTGTCTCATAGTGCTGAAGTGCCAGAATGGTAGTGGGAACTAAAATCGCCACCTGCTTTCCGTCGGCAACTGCCTTGAAAGCCGCCCGCATGGCCACCTCGGTTTTGCCGTAACCCACATCGCCGCAGAGCAAACGGTCCATGGGGTGGCTCGCCTCCATATCGCGGGTGATGTCTTCGATGGCGGCAAGCTGTCCCGCCGTTTCGGTATAGGCGAAGTTGTCGGCAAATTCCCGCTCCATGGCAGAATCGGGCGGAAAGGCGTGACCGGCCAGCCGAAGGCGCTTGGCGTAGAGCTGGATCAGCTCCTTGGCCATGGCCTTGGCGGCGGTCTTGACCTTGGTTTTGGCTTTGACCCATTCGGTTCCGCCCATTTTGGAGAGACGAACCGCGCTGTCGTCTCCGCCGGTGCCGATATATTTGGAGATGGCGTCCAGCTGATTGCAGGGCAGATAGAGCATATCGGTGCCAGCGTAGCGGATCTGCACAAAGTCACGCCGCACGCCGTCCACCATCAGGCTTTTCGTGCCGAGGTACTGGCCGATGCCGTATTTCTCATGTACCACAAAGTCGCCTTCATCCAGATCGGTATAGGAAAACAGCTTTTCGGTGTTTTTCTGCTTTTTATCGGCAGAACGCCTTCCCTTTTTGATCGGATTGGCGGCAGCGTTCATTCCTCTTGTGACCGAAATCAGTGCCAACTTAGCGCTTGTCAGCTCAAAGCCCACTACCCGGGGACTTACGAGCAGCAGAATATCGGTGTCGGGGGGAATCGCCCCTTCCGCCAGCGATGCCTTGTGACCGCTTTCGGTCAGCATATCGAGAAGGCTCTTGGCCGCCTGCTCGCTCTCGGTGAGCAGCACCGTCCGATAGCCGAGATTTTTGTATTCGTATAGCTCCTCGTAAAGCACCGGCAGGTTGTCAAAGCAGTTGCCGGTCTGCTTGGTGGAGAAAGAGAAAACCCCGTCCAGCTTGATGTTTCCCATGGATGCAACAAAACTGTTGACGATTACATCCGCCCGCGTTTCCAGCGTCTCCTGCAAAATACCTTGCGGTATACTGTAGTCACAATAAGCTGGAAGGAGAAGCCCCTCCTGCAAAAGCGCCTTGATGTTTTCTTCCTCCTGCCAGGAGAAGCCCTTGGCACGGTTCAGCACCTGGGTATACTCCTGCACAAAGATCAGGCTCTCGGGCGAAAAATAGTCGAGAAGGCAGGTCTTATCGGGGTAGACGAAGGAGAGATATTTGTCGATGCAGTTGAGCTCCTGCCCGGCGGTAAGTACACCCACTTCCTCGTATAGAAGCTCTTTGGTTCTGCTGTTTTTACTCTTGGCCGCCTGAGAGCGGATCGCCGCCGCCAGCTCCGTCCGAACCTTGGCGGAAGAGATCACTTCCCGCACCGGTGTGATCGAGACCGAATCAACGGCCTCGCTGAAGCGCTGGGAGAGAATATCGAAGTGAGTCATGCGGTCGATGTCCCGGTCGAAAAACTCGATCCGCACCGGCTGCTTCAGATTGGGCGGAAAGAGATCCAGAATGCCGCCGCGCCGGGAAAACTGTCCCACCGCGTCCACCATCTCGGTCTTGGTATAACCGCAGGCCACGAGAAAATCACAGAGCTCCTCCGGATCGCAGGGCTCGTCGGCGGAAAGCCGGCGGGTGAGTTTTTTCAGTACCGCCGGCGGCATGGTATACTGCATGGCGGCGTCGGGCGTGGTCAGAAGAATATCGCAGTCCCGGTTCAGAATTGCGTCAAGGGCCGCCAGCCGTTCATGCTCAAATTCGTGAGAAGCTACGATATTCTGAAGAACCATGTCTCGCAAGGTATATGTAATGGCGCGTGCGCCGTAGTCCTCCAGCGCGGCGGCCAGCCGGGCGCACTCCTTTTCCGAAGGCAGCAGAAGCAGCGCCGGATCGTTTGTCTTTCTGTCCGAAAGAAGGGCCGCCACAAAGGCAGCGGAGGCGCCTTCGCAAAGGCCGCTGACGAGGATCGGAAAGCGCTTTCCCCTGCGGCCGGTAAGAGTCGCCATAAACTCTCTATAATTCTTTTCTTTTTTGAAAATCGAAAGGATTCTTTTCATGACTACCTCAAAAATTGGAACAGGACAAAGCGCCGTGGCGGCCAGCCACGGCGTATTGATCTGTGTTTTTATGTCTCTCCGGAGCAGCTTTTCCGCGTGCTTCAAGGAAGCGCCCCAGCGGAAATTCGATCTACCGGTTAAAGCGATTCATCGCCTGCTCGATCCTTCCGGCAAGGATCTCTTCCACCGCCTCGGCGGAGCACTTCAGGCTTTTTTCAAACTCCCCCCACTGCCCGACGGGGATATCCCCTAAAACCCAGGCGGCCAGATCGTATTCCGGCGTGGGCTTCTGCCCCACCCCGATCTTGACCCGGGGAAAGGCGTCGCTGGCAAGATGATAGAGAATGCTTTTCAGTCCGTTGTGGCCGCCGTCGCTTCCCTTCCGCCGGATCCGCTGCCGGCCTACATCCAGCGAAATGTCGTCCGACAGGACAATGATGTTTTCGGGGGCGATCTTGTAAAAGGCCGCCGCATCCCGCACCGCTTCGCCGGAATTATTCATATAGGTCTGCGGCTTCATCAGAAGAAAACGGCGGCCGTTTGCCGTGACATCGGCACAGAGCGATTTGAACTTGGCCTTGTCAAAAGTGGCGCCGTACTTCTCCGCCAGAATCTCGGCACAGAGAAAGCCGGCATTGTGACGGTTCTTCTGGTATTCCTTGCCCGGATTTCCCAGTCCCACCACCAAAGCACTCACCGGAAGAGGCTCTTCCCTTGGCGTCTTTTTTTCAATTAAGTTAAAGATATCGAAAATATTTCCCACAAGCGGTCACTGCCTTTATTTTTTATACTTTTTTCTTTGTTCCGAAGCCCATCCCGGTTTGTTGACCTGCCGCGCCCGGGCAATGGCCAGCGCGCCCTCCGGCACATCGTCGGTAATGGTGGAGCCTGCGGCGGTGTAGCCGCCTTCTCCGACCGTCACCGGCGCCACAAGATTGGTGTTGCAGCCGATAAAAGCGTCGTTTCCGATGACACAGCGATTTTTCGTGAACCCGTTGTAGTTGACGCAGACCGTACCGCAGCCGAAGTTCACCCGTTCGCCCACATCCGAGTCTCCGATATAGGTCAGATGGGAGGCATGCGTGTCTTTTCCTACCACCGAATTTTTCACTTCCACAAAGTCCCCGATCTTCACCCCGCTGCAGAGCCGGCTGTTCGGCCGTACATGGCAGAAGGGACCGATCTTCACCCCATCTTCCAAAACCGAAGAATAGATCTGGGTGGCGTTGACCACGCAGCCGTCCCCCACCGAGGAATCGGCAATCACGCTCATGGGGCCGATATCACAGTTCTTTCCGATTGTGACTCCCCGACGGATCTGCGTTCCGGGCTGAATCGTCGTTCCCTCACCGATTCTCGCAAAGGGGGAGATCACGATGCCGTCCAGCGAAAGAAAGCGCACGTCCTTTTCAATAAATTTCATAATCACCCGTATGGTGATGGCGTTGATCAGTTCAAAGCGGTCGAGAGGACCGCGGCAGGCGGCAAGCTCGCTTTTTAATACAATGCCCTCGCGCAAAAGCTCGCTCAGCGGCTCAAAGCAGATACAGTCCTCCCCTCGCCAACCTCCGGGGAGCTCGTTTTCCGAAAACAGAATTTCTTCCGACATAATTTCTGACTCAAAACTCCTTTCCCTGTCAAAAAGGAAACTTTTCACAAATACATTGTATAACAAAACGCTCCCTTTTGCAAGTGTCTTTTCCGTTCAAATCCCCTTTTAGTCGCGAAAAAAAGTTAAATAATTGTAAATATTCCAAAATACTCTTCCCTTTTTTGCGGCTTGTGATATAATACTATGTGGTTTAAGGAAAAAAACAAATTTACCTTTGGAGGTCTAAAATGGCAAAGAAATACGTCTATCTGTTTACCGAAGGCGACGCCAGCATGCGTGAGCTTCTCGGCGGTAAGGGCGCGAACCTGGCTGAGATGACCAAACTCGGTCTTCCTGTTCCTCAGGGCTTCACTATTTCTACCGAAGCCTGCACCCAGTACTACGAGGACGGCAAGCAGATCAACGAAGAAATCATGGCACAGATCATGGAGCACATCGCCAAGATGGAGGAAATCACCGGCAAGAAGTTCGGCGATCTTGAGAATCCCCTTCTCGTCTCGGTCCGTTCGGGCGCGAGAGCTTCCATGCCCGGTATGATGGATACCATCCTCAACCTGGGTCTCAACGAGGATGTGGTCAACGTACTCGCCAAGAAGTCGAACAACCCCAGATGGGCTTGGGACTGCTACAGAAGATTCATTCAGATGTACTCCGACGTGGTTATGGAAGTCGGCAAGAAGTACTTCGAGCAGCTCATTGACAAAATGAAAGAAGAAAAGGGCGTCACCCAGGACGTGGATCTCACCGCTGACGATCTGAAGTCTCTGGCTGCCCAGTTCAAGGCCGAGTATAAGGCCAAGATCGGCACGGACTTCCCCACCGATCCCAAGGAACAGCTCATGGGCGCCATCAAGGCCGTTTTCCGCTCCTGGGACAACCCCCGCGCAAACGTATATCGCCGCGACAATGATATTCCCTACTCCTGGGGTACTGCCGTCA
>CAZGQH010000019.1:0-11593 GCA_964527575.1 uncultured Lachnospiraceae bacterium | reverse complement strand
CCTCCCTCCCGGAGGGAGGCAATACCAAAAAGCTACACGAAGCGCGTCACATAACCAATGCTCGTCACTCCGTCCCATCGAGCGAAGCCCCCAAAGCTGCACGAGCATCACCAGGCTTCGTCCGGGAGGGAGCTGTCACCGAAGGTGACTGAGGGATTGTTTTGAAGAGTCATTATGTAACAATCCCTCCGTCACGGCATAGGCCGTGCCACCTCCCTTTGCACAAGGGAGGCTGTCCCAACCCATTGCATTTGCGGCTATGGGGCAGTTCTCTCTCGTGCGCTCGCGCGCTCTCTTTCATGTGAAGCATTATGGAGGAATACAACATGACGGTTTTCTCTCGCGCTCGCGCGCTTCCTCACACACACTCTCTCTCTGCTGCAGTTGGGCGGGTCTTTCTTTCTGCCGGCATCGTTTTTTCGATGGGCTTTCCGCCCTGTCTGTAACAGGCGCTTATCGGGCGGGGCAGAGAGGCAGCCGGCTTTGTCGGGGGTTGTGATGGGAGTTATGCCGGGAGTTAGTCGGGATTATGACGGGGTCGCAGTCTTATGCGTCAGACGCCCAGCGGGGCATTTTGCTCGCGGCGGGAGGGTTCGGCATGGCCGGTGCCGGTCTGCGCACCTTCCTGCAGGCGGTTTTTGTGGTATTGCAGCTTATAGAGGCCGTAATAGCGCCCCTTCTTTTCCAGCAGGGCAAAGTGGTTGCCCTGCTCCACGATCTCGCCGTGGGAGAGGACGATGATGTTGTCGGCATGCTGGATGGTGGAGAGGCGGTGCGCCACGATCAGCATGGTGCCGATGTTCATCATCCGCTCGAGGGAGTCCTGAATCAGAAGCTCGGTCTCGGTGTCGATGTTGGCGGTGGCCTCGTCTAAGATCATGACGGCGGGCTTATGCACAATCGTGCGGGCGAAGGAGAGAAGCTGGCGCTGGCCGGCGGAGAAGTTGTTGCCCCGCTCTCTGACCTCCTCGTCTAAGCCCTCCTTCAGTTTGTCGATGAAGGAGTCGGCGTTGACATAGCGGCAGGCCTCCATGACCTCTTTGTCCGAGACGCCCTCAAGGCCCATCAGGATATTCGAGCGGATGGTGCCCGAGAAGAGGAAGACATCCTGCAGCATCTGGCCGAAGTGGCGGCGGAGGGAGGCGATCTTAATCTTGCGGATGTCGATGCCGTCGATTTTGATCGAGCCCTTCTGAATGTCGAAATTACGGCAGATCAGGGAGAGAATGGTGGTTTTTCCGCTGCCGGTGGAGCCGACAAAGGCCACGGTCTCGCCGGCCTTCACGGTGAAGGAGACATCCTTCAGCACCCACTCGCCTGGGGTATAGGCGAACCAGACATGGGAGAATTCGATGTTGCCCTCGATTTTGTCAAGGGCGATCGCGTCCTCCTCGTCCACCACCTCGGGAACCATGTCAAAGATGGTGAAGATCTTCTCCGCCGAGGCGAAGGCCGACTGCAGCCGGTTGAACTGCTCGGCCAGGGTCTGGATGGGGTTGAAGAACTTGGAGATATACATGTAGAAGGTCACCACCGTGGCGGCAGTGATGGTCTGGCCTAAGAAGGAGGTCCCTTTGATGTAGCCCCGGCCGCCCAGGTAGAGCAGGCAGAGCACCGAGGAAATATAGAGCATGTAGACCATGGGGCGGAAAATGCCGAAGACAAACATTTGCTCCCGTTTGGCCTTGCGGAGGGCGTTGTTCTTTTCGGAGAACTCGGCCATTTTCCGCTCCTCCCGGTTGAAGATCTGGATGATCTTCATGCCCGACAGGTGCTCGGAGAGGAAGGTGTTGATGGCGGTGGTACCGTCCTTCACCCGGCGGTGCGCCTTGCGGGAGAATTTACGGAAGATGACGGTGAAGAGCAGAACGAAGGGGACAAAGGCCAGCACCATGAAGGTGAGCTGGTAGTTTAAACAGAGCATGGCGGTGAGCACACCGATAAGGATGAAGATATTCTTCAGAAGGTTGACTAGGATGTTGGTGAACATCATGGAGATGGCATCGGTGTCGTTGGTCACACGGGTGACCAGCTTTCCCACGGGAATCTTGTGCAGCTGGTTGTGGGAGAGGGACTCGATGTGATCGAAGAGGTCGATGCGCAGTGCCGAGATGATCCGCTGACCGGTCTTCTGTAAGACGATAGCCTGGATGTAAGAGGAGGTCAGAGAGACGATCAGAATCCCCGCATAGACCGCCACAAAGGCGAGCAGACGCGTCATTTCGAACTCGCCGGCGATCATGTCCTCGATCCTTCCGATGAGGAGAGGGGCGGCGATGTCGTAGGCGATCGAGAAGAGCATGATGAAGAAGACGAAGAGAAAGCTTTTGCGGTAGGGCTTGGCGTAGTGGAGCAGGCGGCGGACAATTTCTCCGTCCTTCATGTTCCGGTCAAAGCCGATTGCCTCCTTTTTGCCCTTGATTGAGAGATAGGCGATAAGGAAGACCAGTGAGAAGAGGCCGATCACACCGGCCACGATCAGAATCGGGTAGAACTCATACATGGGCGGTCACCTCGCTCTCTCCTGCCGCGTCGTCGAGCTTCTGCAGCTCCACGGTGGTGCGGTAGGCCTCGCAGCCGGCAAGGAGCTCCTCATGGCTGCCCACGCCGGCCACCCTTCCTTCGTCGAGGAAGATAATTTTATCCATATTTTCCACGGTGGTCACCCGGTGGGCGATGAGAATGGTGGTTTTACCCCGGCGCAAATTCCGTAGGTTTTCGAGAATGGCCTTTTCGGTCTTTACGTCTACAGCCGAAACCGAGTCGTCAAGGATTAGAATGGGCGCGTTTTTCATCAGTGCCCGGGCGATGGAAATGCGCTGCTTCTGCCCGCCCGAGACGGTGACGCCCCGCTCGCCGAGAATCGTGCGGTAGCCCTCGGCAAAGCCGGCGATGTTGGCGTCCACATCGGCCAGCCGCGCCGCCTCCACCACGTCGTGGTGGTCGCCGCCGTCGGTGGCAAAGGCGATGTTGCTCTCAATGGTATCGCTGAAGAGGAAGTTATCCTGGGGAACATAGGCGGTATAGCGGCGCACGGTGCGAATCGGAATCGAATTGATGTCCCGTCCGTCTAAGAATACCGAGCCGTCGGGCAGGTTGTAGGTGCGAAGAATCAGATCCACCAGGGTGGTCTTTCCCGAGCCGGTGCGGCCGATGATGCCCACATTTTCCCCGGCCTTGATCGAGAAGCTGACATCCTTCAAGATGTCGAGATCCCCGTCGGGATAGCGGAAGGTGAGGTGGCGGAACTCGATATTGCCCTCCAGCGGATCGGGCTCGCTGACATCCGGCCGGTCTACCACCGTGGGGGTGGCATTTAACAGGCCGCTGATCCGCTTCAGGGAGGCCTTTCCCCGGGAGCGCATTTCGATCAGTTCCGACACCGCCATGATCGGCCAGACAATGGCGTTGAAATAGCCGATAAATTCCACCAGCTGACCGGCGTTGAAGGTTCCCTGATAGACGAGATAGCCTCCGTAGCCCAGAATGATGCAGATCACCGATTCCACAAAGAGGGTAATCGAAATGTTCAGAAGGGTAGAGGCCTTGGTATAGGTGACATTGGCGTTCTCGTTGTCACGGTTCAGGCGCTTGAAGCGGGAAAGCTCCACCGCCTCCTTGACGAAGGCCTTGATGACCGCAAGGCCGGAAAAACTCTCCTGGGAGAAGTCCGAGAGGGAGGAAAAGGCCGCCTGGCGCACCTCCCACTTTTTTGTCATGTACCTGCCCACCAGTGTGGCGGCTGCCAGCATGAGCGCCATGGGAATCAGGGACAGGAGGGTGAGCAGCGGATCCATGCGGAACATTTTGGTCAGGGCTAAGATGCCGAGGAAGACGGCGTCGCAGAACATCAGAATTCCCGAGCTGAAGCAGTCCTGCACCGTCTCGAGATCGTTGGTGAAGAGCGACATCAGGTTGCCGACCTTGTTCACCTGATAGTACTCCTGCGACAGCCCCTTGCAGCGGTCGAACATGCGGCGGCGCAGATCGGTCTCCACCCGGATGCCTGCGCCGAAGAAGCAGGCGCGCCAGATAAACCGGCCGACCACAATCGAAAGAATGATGAAGATCAGGGGCAGACAGATTTTGTCGAGCAGATAGGGCATGTCGAAGGGGACGGTTTCCCCGTTTACCGGTACCGAGCCGGTGTTGATGCCGTTGATGACCGTGCGGTAGAGCTCGGGGACGATGAGCTGTACGTAGTCCACCATGATAAGGGCGGCAAGACCCACAAGAAGCACCGGCAGATAGCGAAGATAATACCGGTTGATATGTTTTCCGAAAAGCAGAGCAGATCACCCCCTGATAAGGTTTGCAAGATATCCAATAGCGCCAAATATTTTATCACATATTCCAAACAAAAGCAAGCGTTTTTCGGCCGATTTTGACGGCGGTTTGGGGGACAGAGGGCGTGCGTGGCGCGGAACACGGTCAGGCGCCGCGGTGAATGAGGAAGTAAGGGGGAAAAAAGAAAAAACGCCCGCGGTAACCCGCGGTAACTGGACAAATCCGAAAAATCGCCTCGAAACGGCTTTTTACTTTTTTGCACTCCTTTTTCCACAGTCTTCACCTTTTTTAATAATATATCGGCTCGATTGGCTAAACAGCCGGGATTTTTTAGGGGTCTATCTTGACAAATCGTGATAAATGACATATAATCATGATTTGTACACGAGATAAGAAATGTTTTCATGCACCCGATAGACATACCGATAAAAATCTGCCGAAATGGAGATCGTGATGAAAAAACTCGCTATCCTAATACTGACCATCGGCCTGCTGTTATGCCTGGCGCTCCTTGTTAACAGATGCGTGCAAGGGGAAGCACCGCCGGATACGACCGCCTTGCATGACGGTACTGCCGCATTGACCACCTCGAATGACAGTACGACCACGCTGACGACCTCGGAGGACGGTATTACCACACCGACCACGCCGGGTGGGGATGCGATCACACCGACAACCTCGGAGGACAGTATAACCACCTCGGCCACACCGGATGGGGATACGACCACACCGGCGACCTCGGATGACAATACCGGCGAGCCGACACATACCCACCAGTATGAGCAGGGTGTCTGTAAGATTTGCGGCGAGACCGATCCGAACGCCGCGATCGATTACGACATATTCTACTTTGAACTGCAGGACGATAACACATACAGTGTGCTTCTGCGTTTTGGACACGATTCTATCACCCACGTGCGGATCCCGGCAGCCTATAACGGCAAACCTGTAACGAGCATTGGCGATTTGGCGTTTGCGAATTGCAGCAGTCTGACAGGTATTACGATACCGAACAGTGTAACGAGCATTGGCCCTTCTGCATTTTGGGGATGCCGCAGTCTAACGAGCATTGTGATACCGGAGACTGTGACGAGTATTGGTGAGGCGGCGTTTGCTTATTGCGACAGTCTAACGAGCGTCACGATACCGGAGGCGGTGACGAGTATTGGCGAGTATGCATTTGGTGAATGCAGCAGCCTGACAAGCGTTACTTTCCGGGGAACGATGGCAGAGTGGAATGCGATGGATCGGGGGACTTCTTTCACCGGAAGATATACCGTCCACTGCACGGACGGGGATATCCGGAAATGAAGCGCTTTTGATTATTCGGTTCTTCTTCGATCGGATTGCCGGGCACTTTGGGCTGCCCGGCAGCTCGGTCGGTCAGCGGTAAAATCAGCCACCGGGCGGTATAGCAGAGTTTTGGTTCCCGTGCGCGCTCTCTCACTCTCTGCTGACCGCCCGGATTTTATGGTACGTTTTCTAAGGATTCGGTTAGGGGAGCTTTGATAAGCCCTCTGGCTGTTTGTTCGGCCCCCTTCCGAAGGTGGTCTTTTTTTCTTTGAAGATAATTTACAAAAACGACAAAACTCATCCGATGGGCGCTCTTGACAAAAAAATAAATATCTTCTATAATTATAAGGTCGACATAAAACTGCCGTCGGGCGGTTTTTTTCATGAAAACCCTGCCCCAAAGCAGTCGATTTGCCGACTTTTTATAAAAAATTCTGAAAGGAGATTTTATGATCAAACGATTATCCCGATGTGTACGGGAATACAAAAAGCCGACCATTCTTACGCTGGTGTTTATCGTGGCCGAGGCGGTGATCGATGTGTTCATTCCCAAGGTCACGGCGGATATGATCAATACCATTCAGGCGGGTGCGGCCGACCTTTCCTACCTGTTGACGCAAGGTCTTTTCCTTGTGCTGCTGGCGCTGGCTGCCCTTGCCTTCGGCGGGATTGCGGGCCTTACTTCGGCTAAGGCATCAGCAGGATTTGCAAAAAACCTCCGCCACGATATTTTTGAGCGGGTGCAGACCTATTCTTTTGAGAATATCGACAAATTTTCCACCTCCTCGCTGGTCACCCGGATGACGACCGATGTGACCAATGTACAGATGTCCTTTATGATGCTCATCCGCGTCGCCGTCCGCGCGCCCCTGATGTTCGTCTTTTCGATCATCATGGCCTTTCTCAACGGTGGCATGCTGGCCATGACATTCGTGGTGGTCATTCCGGTGCTGCTCTTCGGGCTTCTTCTCATCAGCCGTACCGCTATGCCTGCCTTCCGTCGGGTTTTCCGCAAATACGACCGGCTTAACGAGTCGATCGAGGAAAATGTGCGGGGCATGCGGGTGGTCAAGGGTTTCTCCCGGGAGGGCTATGAGCAGGAAAAATTCGGCCGGGCCGCGGAGGATATCCGGAAGGACTTCACCCGGGCCGAGCGGATTGTGGCGCTGAACAGTCCCTTGATGAACATCTGTCTTTACTTCAACATGGTTTTCGTGCTGCTTGTGGGCGCAAAAATCATCGTGGAAAACGGCGGCTCTACCATCGGCGTGGGACAGATTCAGATGATGCTCTCCTACGGGATGCAGATCCTCATGTCGCTGATGATGCTCTCAATGATCTATGTGATGCTCACCATGTCCGCCGAGTCGATGAAGCGAATCTGCGAGGTGCTGGCGGAAGAGCCTTCTCTCGACAGCCCTGCTGCGCCGGTGAAGGAAGTGGCCGACGGCTCGATCGACTTCGAGGGCGTCAGCTTCAAATATTCCGCTGAGGCCGAGCGCTATGCGCTGGCCGATGTGAACCTTCATATCAAAAGCGGCATGACGGTGGGAATCCTGGGGGGAACCGGTTCCAGCAAGTCCACCCTGGTCCAGCTCATCCCCCGGCTCTACGATGTGACCGAGGGAGCGGTGAAGGTAGGGGGCGTGGATGTGCGCAAGTACGATCTTGAAACCCTGCGCTCCTCGGTGGCCATGGTGCTGCAGAAGAATCTTCTCTTCTCGGGCACGATTAAGGAAAACCTCCGCTGGGGCAACGCGGACGCCACCGACGAGGAGATTGCCGAGGCCTGCCGCCTTGCCCAGGCCGACGAGTTCGTCCGCTCCTTCCCCGATGGCTACGACACAAGGATCGAGCAGGGGGGAACCAATGTGTCGGGCGGTCAGAAGCAGCGGCTCTGCATCGCACGGGCACTGCTCCGCAAGCCGAAGATTTTGATTCTCGACGATTCCACCTCGGCGGTGGATACCAAGACCGACTCCTTGATCCGTCAGGGCTTCAAGAAATACATTCCCGATACCACGAAGATCATCATTGCCCAACGGGTGGCCTCGGTGGAGGATGCCGATCTCATCCTTGTGATGGAGAACGGCGGCATTGCCGCCGCCGGCCGGCACGAGGAGCTTCTTGCCTCCAGCGAGATCTATCGGGAGGTCTACATGCAGCAGAAGAAGGGAGGGGAAGACGATGCCTCGTAAGGAAAAGAAAACCGATGCGGGCACGCCCGCTATGGGCAAAGGGGTCGCACCGGATTTTTCCGGAAAAAAGCCCGGCCGTCCTCCGATGAATTTCAAGGTTCTCGGCCGGCTGATGAAGTTCCTCTTCAAAGCCTATCCGGTGCTTATGCCCCTGATGATTGTCTGCATTCTCTTCTCCGCCGCTGTGGCGGCCATCCCCGCCGTTTTCACTCAGCAGGTGATTGCTGCCATCGACGACGCACTCAAGACCGGTGCAACCTGGCAGGCGACGGCAGGGGTGATTATCCCCAAGATCGTTATTCTGGCGGTGCTCTATATTCTGTCGATCCTCTCGGTGACCTTTTACAGCCAGCTGGGTGCCACCATCACCCAGGGCTTTCTCTGCAAGATGCGCCGGCAGATGTTCGACGGTATGCAGGAGCTTCCTATCCGTTACTTTGATACCCACAAGCACGGCGATATCATGAGCTATTATACCAACGATATCGACACCCTGCGGCAGTTGGTTTCCCAGTCGCTGCCCTCGCTGCTCTCCTCCAGCGCCATTGCGGTCACCGTGCTGATTATTATGCTTTACTACAGTCTCTGGATGACCCTTCTCATTCTCCTCGGCGTGGTTGCCATGGTCTTTGTCTCCAAGAAGCTGGGAGGAGGCTCGGCAAAATACTTCATCCGTCAGCAGATAGCTGTGGGTAAAACCGAGGGCTTTGTGCAGGAGATGATGAACGGTCAGAAGGTCATCAAGGTCTTCTGCCATGAGAAGGAGGCAAAAGCCGACTTTGATGCCATCAACGAAAGTCTCTGCGAGGACAGCTATAAAGCGAACGCCTATGCCAATACCCTGGGGCCGATCATCATGAGCATCGGTAATGTGCTCTATGTGCTTGTGGCCATTGTGGGGGGCATTTTCCTCATCACGCCGGGCTTTAAGAATGTAGGCATCGGTATGCTGCCCTTTTCGATTGCCACTCTCGTGCCCTTCCTCAGCATGGCAAAGCAGTTTACCGGGCAGATCAACCAGTTCTCTCAGCAGATCAACTCGGTGGTCATGGGACTTGCCGGCGCCACCCGGATTTTTGCCCTGATGGACGAGGAGCCCGAGGCCGACGAGGGTTATGTGACGCTGGTCAATGCCGAAATCGATGAAAACGGTCAGGTGAAGGAGACCGAGGCGCACACCGGCCACTGGGCCTGGAAGCATCCCCATGGAGACGGCAGCATCACCTATACGCCTCTCTGCGGCGATGTCCGCCTTACTTCGGTGGACTTCGGCTATGAGGAGGGCAAGGAGGTTCTGCACGATGTGACAGTTTACGCCGAGCCCGGCCAGAAGGTGGCCTTTGTGGGCGCTACCGGCGCGGGCAAAACCACCATTACCAACCTGATCAACCGCTTCTATGACATCGCCGACGGCAAGATCCGTTACGACGGTATCAATATCAACAAGATCAAAAAGTCCGATCTGCGGCGCTCCCTCGGCATTGTGCTGCAGGATACCAACCTCTTCACCGGCACGGTGATGGAAAATATCCGCTACGGCCGTCTGGACGCTACCGACGAGGAGTGTAAGGCCGCCGCGCGGCTTGCCGGAGCGGACGATTTTATCACCCGGCTTCCCGGCGGCTACGATTCGATGCTGTCGAACAACGGCGCGAATCTCTCTCAGGGGCAGCGGCAGCTCATCGCCATCGCCCGGGCGGCGGTGGCCGATCCGCCGGTCATGATTCTCGACGAGGCTACCTCCTCCATCGACACCCGCACTGAGGCCATTGTGCAGCGGGGCATGGATAAGCTGATGGAGGGACGCACCGTCTTCGTCATCGCCCACCGCCTTTCCACCATTATGAACTCGGATGTCATCATGGTTCTCGACCACGGCCGGATCATCGAGCGTGGCAGCCACGAGGCTCTTATCGCGGAGAAGGGCACCTACTACCAGCTCTACACCGGCGCTTTCGAGTTGGAGTGAATATACCGAAAAAATCCCGACAGATTTCTGTCGGGATTTTTTTGTCGTTGGCCTATAGCAGAGTCATCCGTTCCTGTCGGATGCCGGGATCATCCTCGGCCGGAAAGATTTTTTCCGCTTGTTTTATGCTTTTTTGCTTTTGTTCGGTGTCTTGTCCCGCCAGCGAAGGGTTTTATAGAGGGTGATGCCGATCGAGAGCAGGATAAAGAAAATAAAAATGCCGAGAAGGATGTTTGAGAGGGTATCGGGGTTCCAGTGGTTGACGAAGGTTGCTGCGTTTTCGGGAAGCTGCCCCAAAATGCGCTGCAGATCGGAGGCAAGATGGGAATTCCAGAGGGGAAAGACCTTGAGGAGCACCACATCGGCCACCAGCTGAACTACTCCCGAGACAATCGAGAAAAGAAGAACCGAAAGGGAATAGCGACCCTTGATGAGGCGATAGATTGACTCTGCCAGGGTGACGAGCAGGCTGAGGATCAAGAGGGGACGCAAACGGTTCCAATAGGTCAGATTGAAGAGCGGTACCGTTGCCACAACATCGCCCCGCCGGAAGGAAATGCTGAAAATTTCAGGCGAAAAGAGAAGAAGCGAGCCCACGAGGATCAGGAAGATAACCCCGAGGGCACTCTCGCCGCGGGAGATAACGGCGCCGGCAGGAACTTTCGTTTTCTTTTGAGAGAGCCCTTTCGTGTCGTCCCGCGATCCGAGGAAGAAATGCCGCTTGTCGAAGAGAAGAAAGAGCAGGGTGACGGCGACAAGGGCAGAGAGTCCGGTGAGAAATGTCTTGCCCAATGAGTATCCCAGAGCAAGCAGGGTGGCGGCGATTGCCTTGCCTACACCGGTGCCGGGCGTCAGGTCGGGATTTCCGATGAGTTTTTCGAGGAGAGTGACCACAAAAATCGGCAGAGCCGAGGCAAAGAGCGTGATTTTGACAAAATAATGATAGCTGCTTCGGGATTCCGGGCTGAGAAGAGAAAATTTTTTCTTTCCCGGAGAGGCTGATTGGGTTGTAGGCTCTTCTTCGGAAGCTTCGGCCGTCAGTGCCGCCTCAAGTGAGCCGGTTTCTTCGATCTTTGCGGTGAGCTTTTCCCGCAGAGCGGCGATCTCCTCCTCCCGCCTGTCTGCCGGGAGATATTCGGCTCTCTCTTGGAGATAGCGTTCCAGCTTTTCCTGTTCCTGTTGGTTCATATGGGTTACATAACCTTTCTTGGGATTAGCGAGGGCAGCTCTTGTGCCCTGTCTTCCTATTGTAGCACAGCGGAGCTCTTCTGTCAACCAAAAGCGCCCGAGGGCGGGGGTGTTCCTCTAGGATTTTACACAAAATGTATTTTGATAGGGAAATACCCCAAAGGGAGGATTAAAAAGAGCAGGAACCTGAATGACAAGTTCCTGTTCTTTTTAGTGTTGGTGAAATAAAGGGAGGCGGCAGAAGACAGGGCCGATTTTGTTGTCTTTCCAATTGACAGGATATGTACTACTTTTTCTTAAGCAGTTTCAGCTTTATATTTTTTCTGTCGGCAAGCTTTTGAAACACCTCTGTCACATATAAACATTGTGCTTTGAATGGCAGTGAGGACAATTCGTTATGGGATTGTATTTGCTTTATCGCTTCTCGTATATCCGAAAGCTCCAATAAATTGACTGCTATACAAAAGAAATTCTTCCTGCGCCCGTCATTATAATTGGAAAGCAAATGGGAAAGAATTTGTATTTTTTCCTGCTGCTCAAGACTATACTGCTCAATGCCGATACTTTGTGCTCGCTCCAAATCCGCTTTTCGCCGCTTGTGCGTAATGAAAGAGTCGTATTCATCCATGTGCTGCAGCTTTTCGCAGGGGTATTGTCT
>CAZGQH010000018.1:0-11651 GCA_964527575.1 uncultured Lachnospiraceae bacterium | reverse complement strand
GGCAACCGTACCGATGCCCAATCCGAAACCGTGTGAAAGTCCCGCATAGGAATGATATTCGGTAGGAACGCCCATGGCGGCAAGCTTTTGGATACGGCTTTTCATCGTACGGTAGTCTGCGATTCCGTCGTTCTCACCCACCGTTACAAATGTAGCAGGCTCGCCGTCCGGGTTATAATCGGTATGTCCCGTGTACTGAATGACGGCAACGCTCGGTTTGGGAATCCCCGCCGCTCCGCCGAAAGCCTGTACGCCGTAGGAAGAAATGGTTGCCGCCATCCGTCCGCCCGCGCTTCCGCCCCACACGGAATACCCGTCCGTATTTACTTTAAGCTCTTCTGCATGGGCGAAAATAAAGGATATCGCGCGCGCCAGATCCTCATAGGCGGTTTGCGCGCCCGGACGGTAAAGGATCGCAAAGGCGTTGTACCCGCGTTTCGAGAGCTCCAGGGCATGGGGAAAACTGTCGTGCATGGCGCCGACGTAAGCAAAGCCGCCACCCGCACAGGTCACAGCGAATCTGGCGTTCTCACTCCCCCTGAAAAAGAATAGACCCGTGTCGCCTTTTCTCGGATCGGCGGCTTTTTCTTCATCGGTATAAATGTCGTAAAAGACCGGATTGCCCGCCAGCGTCTGGTCTTTGAAATAGTTGCAGATCTCAACCGTATGCGCGACACTGATATTGTTGTACCAGGTAAGCCGCAGACTGCCCAGCGTATCGCCGCTGTAATAGCCGCTGTTTACGGGAAATATCATTCTGCCCCAATCGCCGAACGCTTCGTCGTTTATCACATCGGTAATTTTGGTTTCGGCGGTAAAGTCGGATTTTTCCGTTTTGGCGTCGCCTTGCCATACCCACGAGAGCACATTGTAAAAATACTCGTTCGCCGCTCTGCCGTCGTGCGAATAGCCCTCTTTTACCGAATAAAAAATATTTCCGTCTTTTTCGTTGTTGGCCTGTGTAAAGTATTCGGCGCGAAACATGGCATTCATCTGATCGGTAAATCCCGCATAGGCAAAATCGCTTGTTCCCGACATCCCCCATATGAAGAAATCGTTTTTTTCATATCCCGACCGCCGGACGATCTCGTCCATATAACTTCCGCTCGCCGTAATTGCACCGCTCGACGGGAAGAAGTAACGGAAATAGTCGAGACAATATTCAAATATGCGCCAAGTCGTGACCGAACCCATGGAGAAACCCATAAAGGCGCGGTGGTCGCGGGCGGCAATCAGATCTTCCGGGCTCGTGCTCTCCGCATAGGAAGAATACCTGCCCTCAACAGCGGGGATCAAATCGTTTACCAACTCGTTGTGATAGTTGCGCGTCAGCTGCAGCGCCAGCGAATAATTGTCGCTGTCCTGTCCGTTTTGATTGGTATTGTTGTAGGTCGGACAAACGATAATGAGCGGGTCGAAAACACCGCCGGCAATGGCGTTGTCGATCACGTTTTTGAAAGCCGACGGACGGTCCGGTGTCCCCAACAGACCCGCCTCGTTGCTCCAACCGCCGTGCATCAGATACATGACGTTATAGTTGTTGGTATCCGAATATCCGTAAGGAAGATACACGATGGCGCGTTTCCTCATCGGCACTGTCTTTTGCTCGTAAGAGAAGGATTCGTAGGTATCGTACCGCAGCTCTTTAAGCGTTCCCTGCTTTTCCGCGGCGGCAAAAAACTCCTGCGGTATATCCTGCGGCACAGCGGGAACTGTGAGTGTGCTCAAACCACTCTTTTCATTGGGCCGGTTCGGCTTGTCGGGAAGGGACGGTATCGTAGGATTTTCCGTACCGTCGCTGCCCGGCCTATTGCCCGTACAGCCCGCAAGCATACAGAAAGATAATACAATTGCCATAACGGCAGTAAAAAACTTTTTCACGCTGCTCCTCCTTACCGGTTGAATAGCCACCCCATAATCTCGCTGTCATAGGCCACCTTTCCGATTCCGCCGTGCTGATTGCCACCGTCAAAGTATGCGGCGTCTTTTATGTCCAACTTCAGAATTTCGGATATCCGCTCCCCTGTCAGGCCCCTCTTTTCATAAAGCGAAACCATTTCACGATAGGTCGCGGCGATTCTTGCCGAACCGTAATATTCATCGCTTTCCCCAATCACGAGATACAGCGGCGTTCCTGCTCTTATGAGCGGCTCTAAATCTCCGTCCCAAACAGAAGCCACGTGCAGAGCCGCCGTGTAGAGCTCGGGGCGCAATCCGAGAACGAGAGAAAGCGTCTCGCCGCCCCCGAATAGCCGTTGATAAACACGTTGGATCTGTCGATATTGTATGTTTTCAGAAGATATTCGGTAAGCGCAACCGTTTGCTCGGCAGAAGTAATGCCCCAATCGCTCAGCTGCGGCGCAGCGATGATCATTTTCTGATTATACTTTTGCGCCTCAAAGACAAACTCTTCCGTGCGGATATTGGCGCCGACGCCCTGAAAGTAATAGCCGCCGTACCCGCACAGCGAGATAAAGAGCGCATACGGCTCGCTGCCGTCATAACAGGCGGGAATATAGAAATTGTAGTGGATATCGCCGACGGAAGAAGGATAAATCCTGTCCAGCGTAAACCCGCGATAGGTTTCCTCTCCCGCCGTTACGAGGATATCGGTGGTTTCCGGTTCGGTCGTTGTCTGACTTTCGTTTTCCCTTTCTGTATCCGGCATGTTCTGCAGACAGGCTGTCAAAGAAAGTACCGACACGAACAGGCAGCATACCGACAGGATTATGCCGATACGCTTTAACTTCTTCATACCGATAAGCCCATTTCATAGGCCTTCTGCATGGCAGGCGTATCTTGAATCTTTCCCTTTTCATAGACGCCCGTGCCGTAAATAACGCCGCGCTCCTTGGCGCCGTTCACGCAGTCGGCATACCCTCTGAAGCAGGCAAGCGTGGTTTCCATGGCCGCCTTCGTATCATCTGCGGCCGTCATAATGTAATAGAATTCCTTATCCTTCACTTCAAGCCAACGGGCAACGGTGCGGTCGATCACCGCTTTGAGCTGGGCGTCGATCGAGTAAAAGTAAACGGGGCTCGCCAGGACGATGACATCGGCATCGATCATCTTTTGCAAAATGTCAGCCATATCGTCCTTGATCACACATTCGCCGCCGCTCTTCCTGCAGTAATAGCAAGCGCGGCAATAACCGATATTTTTGGCAGCCACACTAATCTTTTCAACCGCATTTCCGCTCTCTTTGGCACCGCGCATAAATTCGTCGCAAAGCAAATCCGAATTGCCGCCCTTACGCGGACTTCCCGATAAAATCAATACTTTCTTACTCAAAAGATTTTCTCCTTCAGGCAATGAAGCCGTTCTCTCTCAAATAATTGTCAATCACCGTTGTACTGCCTGCACGGGCAAATAAGCCGTCGTATACCGTCGGTGTTCCGTTTTTTGCCGCAGATTCGCGCACGAATTCCATCGATGTATCAAAATGAGTGGTATTCATCGATGCCGACTGCGAAAACGGATAGATCGCAACTCCCGTCAAATCGTAATGCTCTAAGAAGGTTCCGATTATCATCGGCGCGGTCCACCACCAGATCGGATAGCCGATAAAAACCGTGTCGTATTGACTCATATCGATTGCGTTATAGGTAGACGCCGCAATTTCCGGGCGTGCACCGGAATTCTTCTCTTCTTCAGGACGGTTGTTCGGAATACTGTAATTCAGTTCCTGCGCGGTGTAAGGCATCGCCGCTTCGATTTCGATCATGTCGCCGCCGATTTTCCCGTGAATATAGTCTGCCAAGTTTTTCGTATTGTTGGTTGCGGAAAAATAAACGATTAAAATTCTTTTTTCCGCTTTCCCGAATACCAATTCATAATCGGTGTTGTCGCTGTCCCACGAATTGCCCTTCGCAACAGCAGCCCATTCTTCCTCCGTGCCGAGATAGCGGACGGTGGCAATACTCGTGGTTCTCCAGGATATCAGATAGTTTTCGATGCTCGTAACCGTAACGGGAATGACAAGCTCGGTCATGGTATTTATGTCCGAAAATGCGCGTTCCCCGAGCGTGGTGACGCTTGCCGGAATCACGGTGTTATTCGTTCCGCGAATCAGCGTGTTGGTTGCTTTCTCAATCAGTGCGTTGCCCTCACTCGAAAACACAGTGTTCTCTGCCGCAACCGTAATCTGATCCAGTGAGCCGCATCCGTTGAATACGCTACTCGGATCGCCCAAAGAGTTTGCGCTGCCCAGGCGCTCCAAGCCTTTCGGAAGATAAATACTCTTCAAAGATGCATTGCCCGCAAAGGCATTGTTGTCAATTGCGGTAAGAGCACTGTTTTCTCCGATCGTTACCGCAGTAAGCTCGCTTCTGTTATAAAAGGCATTTCTGCCGATCGTAACAACCGAATCCGGAATAACAACCGATAAAATATTCTCCGAGTGCCTTACGTAAGCAAACGCATCGTTTCCGATTGCCGTTACAGGAAGGCCTTCATATTCAGCCGGAATCACGATATGTTTATCGTCACCTGTAAGTCCTGTAACCGTATATTCATTGCCGTTTTTCTCATAAGTAAGCGTTGCCGTAGGCGCAGCGGGCGTTTCGGGCTCTTCCGGCGCACCCGGCTTCTGCTCTAAATGCAAAGAGTCGATCCAGCTTTCGATATCGCTGTCGCTTTGACTGAATTTTCTTCCTTCAATAACCGTTGCTCCCGGTGCATTCAACCGGATATCCGCGGTGCTTTCGGTAATCGGACTGCCCCCGCTTGTACAGAAAGTGTAGATTGTTTTACCGCTGAAATCATAAAAGTTCAAAAAAGAAAGGATCGGCATAGGCGCCGTATGCCACCAGATCGGAAATCCGATAAAAATCGTATCGTAATTTTCCATCACTTCTTTTGGCAAATAGGTTTTGAGTTCGGGGCGCGCGTTTGCCTCTTTTTCCTCTTTGGCCACTTCCGTTGTGGGCGTATATTCGCTCGGATAGGGTTCTTTGCGTTCCACCTCAAACAGATCCGCGCCCGTCAATTCCTGAATTTTAAGTGCAACGCTCTCGGTTGTGTTCGTTCTGGAAAAGTACACGACAAGCGTTTTTCCCGTTGCCGTAAAGCTGCTGTCAACATTGACTTCACTGTCTTCGGGTGGGGTAACCGGCGGATTTTCACCGCCGTTCTTGTCACTGCAGGCAGTCAGCATAAAAGAAAATACCATGCAGACCGCCAATAAAACAGAGAGAACCGATTTTTTCATACCATGCCTCCTTACCAGTTTTTCTTTTCCTTTCTGTGGTCGTTATTGCTTTTTCTTTCTTCCACCATTTTTGCAAACCATTCCACCATAGCGGGATCGGTGTGAGAGAAGAAGGAGCTTTGCTTCTTGTCGAGCGTCGCCATAACAGCCATATCCTCGTCCGTAAGCGTAAAGTCGAACAGATCGAAATTCTCTTCCATTCTTTCGATATGCACCGATTTCGGAATCACGACGATTCCGCGCTGCAATTCCCAACGCAGGATGACCTGTGCGACCGTTTTGTTATATTTTTTGCCGATCGCGGCGATTTTTTCATCGGTAAACAGCCCGTTCCGGCCTTCCCCGAAGGGCGCCCACGCCTCGATCTGTACGCCGTATTTCTGCATCCATTTCTGCGCTTCGATCTGCTGATTGTGCGGATGGGTTTCCACCTGATTCACCATAGGCCGGATGCGCGCAAAACTGCAAAGATCCACCATTCGGTCGGGATAGAAGTTCGAGATACCGATCGCCCGGATAACGCCCTGTGCATATAAATCCTCAAGCGCGCGCCAGGCGCCGTAAACATCCGCAAAGGGCTGGTGCAAGAGCATAAGGTCGATATAGTTCGTCTTGAGCTTGCAGAGACTTTCCAAAACCGATGCTTTTGTCTCTTCATAGCCGTAGTGTTCTACCCAGACCTTGCTCGTCAAAAAGATTTCCTCACGCGGGATGCCCGACTTGACGATGGCGCTTCCCACCTCTTCTTCGTTGAAGTAGCTCTGCGCCGTGTCGATATGGCGATAGCCGACTTTAAGCGCGTCGAGAACGCAGCGCTCACATTCGTCTTTGCTCACCTGATATACGCCGTAGCCGAGCTGCGGCATTTTTACTCCGTTACTTAAGGTTACATATTGCATCAGAAAAACCTCCAAATTGAATTTACGCTTCTATAATAAACCCTGAAGAGTCAAAACGGAAGTTCAAAAAAGTTTATCGTTTGAACTTATCGTTAACGCAAGAAAAGGACAGACCTTAGTGTCTGCCCTTTTCGCGATAATATGATATTAAATGATATTGGCGACTATGCGGATAAAGTTCTGCACCTGTTTTGACGGCGCAGGCGAATACATAATGCCAAACGGGATTGTATATTCCCATTCGACGGGAAGGATCCGCAATAGCGGATGAATGTTATCCCAACCGTCGATTGCCATAATCGGCAGGTTATCTTTTACGGCTTTGTTGAAAGCGTGAATATTGAAAAAGTCGAAATCGATTAGATGAACGCCCTGCATCATCAGATCCTTCCGCATTTGCTCTACGACCTTCCAGCCCTTCGTCACAAACATAATCTCATTATTTTTCAAATCGTCGACCGAGATTGTCTGCTTATTGCAGAGCGGGTGTGTGAGCGGAACGGCCAGGCGCAGCGTATGATCCGCCAGGTGTACCGCCTGACAGCCCCGTTCCACCAAAAAATCATCGTCGTATATGCCCGCTACAACGTCAATATGTTTTCCGAGATTTTTCAGTATTTCCCGGGCGTTTTCAGGGGTGTTTTCAAAAGGTATCAGTTCGATCTGTACAGCGGAAGAATATTTTTGTATCTCTGACCACATATCCAAAAGAAATTTTGCAGGCGTCATAATGGAAGTACCGATACGGACCGACTGCCGCCTTTCTTTGTTATCAATATCCTTCGCTTTCTCGATTGCACGGGCGGAATAGTCAATGATATACTTGGCGTCCTGTAAAAGACTCTTTCCTGCTTCGGTAAGCTGCAGACCATGGTTTGTCCGGTTGAATAAGGTAATACCGAGCCGGTCTTCGAGCGTATTGATCTGTTTCATAACCGCAGTGGGCGATATGAAAAACGCCTCGGCTGCTTTGGAAAAGCTCCCGCTTTCCGCAACCGCTATAAAGGTTTCGATTTGTGGATTGTACATAGCCGGCCTCGCTTAAACTTATCGTTTTTACCATTATAGCAAAACCAGAAAGAAAAAACAAGCTTATTCCTCCTCGATACAAAAAACCGGAGCTTGACAATCTGTCAGACTCCGGCCTTTTTGACCCGTACTTTACGGTATCTTCCGAGAAGAATTTAGTTCTTAGTTCATAATAAAAAATCTATGAAACAACCCCTTCTCGCGCCTCTTTTATACATTTCTCACACTATCGAAATCATATAGGAAAGCTCGGAAAAAGGCAGGCAGGCCAGATTTCGTCTTGTCAGGCCCCTTTCCGCCTTCCCGAAGCGCCCGAAATCGGCCTTCAAGCAGAGAGAAAGAGAGCTTTCTCAAACAAAGCATTTTTCACCGTCAATCCTTTTTCCGCCCCGTAAATGCCCCATGGGGCTGGTCGGTACGCCCCAGAAAATAATCGGCGCTGACATGATAATAATCGCACAGCTTTATCAAATGACGGATCGGCATCTCGTTGGCGCCCCGCTCATACCGGGCATACATGGTCTGCGATGTTCCCAACATATCGGCAATCTCTTTCTGTGTTTTGTCATGATCTTCCCGGAGATCCCGCATCCGCCGCATATAATTCATTTCCTGATTCCTCTTTCCTTCGCTTTGAAGAAAAATTATATCAAGTAAAAAAATTTACTATTGACTTTAGTAAATATTTGTACTATAATAAACCTGCCGTTCGGCACGAAGCGGCAAAAAAAACACGAATATGAGGTACAGCTATGGGAAAATATGTTGAAAATCATTTGAACAAAAACGAAACCCTCATAAAGAAAGCCAATTTGAATTCCCTGTTCCTGCTGGCCGTTTGGCTCAAAGGAATCTTGTTTTTCTGGCTTCTCTTTATCCCGCTTTTCAAAGCCATTGCCGCCACGGTGCGCTTCCGCGCGATCGAGCTGGCCATTACCAGCAAACGTATTGTTGGCAAAGTCGGCTTTGCCGATTCCAAATCGTTGGACGCCCCGCTGAATAAAATTCAGAATGTCAGCGTAAGAAGCCCGTTTTGGGGCAAAATCTTTAATTACGGTACAATTGAAATCAATACCGCAGCCGGCACATATTATTTTATTGCCATTCGAAACGCAGATGCCTTCAAGAGCATGATTATGGCCCAGATCGATCAATACGAGGAAGACCGTATGCAGCAGCAAGCGGCCCTGATGGCATCGGCAATGAGCGGCGCCATCAAGAATTCCCCAAACGACATATGAGGTCCCGTTCCTCCGATCCGACAAACGGTGAGCTTATCGTGCTCAGCTCCCGTATATCGGTTATCTCTGTCCTACTCTATTGGCTTTCGGTTCCCTCCCTCCTGTCTTTTTTCTTTTTCCGATTTATTTTACCCAAAATCCGCCATGCCAGACAGGCAGCTGAGACTCTCGTCGGTGAAAACTCCTTTATTTCTCAGATTGGCGGACTGGTAAACATCCTGTTGACTTTTGTATTTCTTTTCCTGCTGATCATATGGATTGTCTTTTGCCTCATCATGACACGCCGTATGCTTGATAACCGCCTTGTATTTACAGAGGCGCGTGTCATCGGCCATTCCCAGGATCAAGCTCTGGATGCACCGCTGTCCGAAGTAAAAGATGTCTTTGTCGAACAGAACCTTCTTGGGCGGCTGTTCCGCTACGGCTGTGTGACCGTCACCACCAAGCGCGGGAGCCTCTCGGTGAAAAATCTCGACCGCCCCCAAAAATTCCGGGACTTTTTTCTCAAAAACCCCGAAATCTTTACCGGAGGCGGTATGTTCTGAAGCGGACTTGATTTTTTTATTGCCGTATGGTATCCGAAAAAAATCAAAAAGGCAGCGATACACTCTCCTTGCCGGACGCTCCCCTCAGGCGGCGTCCGGTCTTTTTTACAAGTAAAAAAATCCTTCTGCGGCTATTTTTCACCGCAGAAGGATTTTGTTTTTTAGTTTTTATCTTTTCTCTTGCTCATGCTGTTCCCGCAGGGCGTCACACCATCAAAATCACACGGGAAAGCTCCTTCGGCGAGGAGGCCAGCAGGTCGGCGCCCGCCCGGTTCAACTCCTTTTCGCCGCCGTAGCCGTAGGTCACGCCGATGGCGGCAATGCCGCAGGCATGGGCGCCCTCAATATCGTAGTGGCGATCCCCCACCATGACCGTCCGATCGGGGGAGAGCCTCTCGGTCTCCAAGAGATAAGAGATCACCTCGGCTTTGGAATCCCTTCCCGAGGGGAGAAGACTGCCGACCACCCCGGCAAAATAATCCGCCATTTCGCCAAGGGAGAGGATCTTCTCGGCAAAGACCTGGGGCTTGGAGGTGGCGAGATAGAGCTTACGGCCGCTTTTCTGCATCTTCTTCAGGAAGGAGAGGATTCCGTCATACACCCGGAACTCATAGACCCCGCGGGGGGCGTAGTTCTCCCGGTAAAAGGCCACGGCCTCCGCGGCCCGCTCCTCGCTCATGCCGTAAAACTCCTTGAAGGAAACGAGCAGCGGCGGCCCGATAAAGCGAAGAAGCTCCTCCCGCGGAGGAACGGCCTCCCCTAACTTCTCAAAAGCATAGGCCACCGAGTTCAAGATTCCCTCGGCGGAATCGATCAGCGTTCCGTCCAAATCCAATAAAATATTCTCAATCATATATAGGAATTCCTTTCCGCGCTTTCAGTGGTGATAATCCTTCATTTTCTGCGTATAGCTCTCATATTCTGCCCGATAGGCGAAATAATCCTTTTCCTTCAGCTTGCCTTCGGCATAAAGCTCCTCCACACGAATCCCCAGACGGCGGCGGGCGTCGTGCGCCGGATCCTTGTAGTTGTTGGCAAGATTGATCTTCAGCTCAGCAAGAATACCGTCCAGCTCCCGCTTTGCCTTTGAACGAAAGGGTCCCATGATTCACTCCTTCTTCTCCGACAGTCGCCGGTCGGGAAATTCAAACTGCATTTTTCCGCCTACAAGCCGCAGTCTTGCGGTGAAGGGCTTGCCGCTTTTTGAGATAAAATCCTCGGCATAATCGGTGGCGTGCCCCTCCAAAAGGGCGACAAGCTCGGCCTCGGTGATCTTATGCCGCAGCACGGTCCTGTATAAAATGAAGCCGCAGCCCTTTTTCGTGCAGCACCAGCCCGCATCGCTCCCCTTCACCTCGGAGGCGCAGACCGGACACTTGCCCACCGCCCCGCCGGAGAACTTCGGATTTTCCGGCGCCCGGTATTCCCGCTCGAGCCGCAGATTCCGGTTGGCAAAGACCTCGGCAATCTCCTTCTGGGCGAGGGTCACGCTCTCGCTGACCTGCATCTTTCCGTGATAGACCTGCTTTAAGGCCTTGCCAAGCTCGCTGGTCTTGTATTTGTCCATGGAGATCTTCAGCTTTTCCAGCGTCTCGATCAGATAGCGCCCCTCGGGCAGGATGGTGTAAGTATTGTTCTTCAGAAGGATATACTTCGACTGCCGGGCGTTGTCGATGATGCCGGTGCGGGTAGCCTCGGTGCCAAGCTCCAACCCCTCGAAGACCGCCCGGTATTCCTCGGCATCGTCCTCTTCCTCGGCCGCCGCCTTCTCCTCCCGGAAGGGATTCTTCAGGTAATTGTTCAAAGTCTCAATGGTGTAGTGCTTCGGCGGCGAGGTCTTCTTCACCGTGGGCCTGAAGAGATGGTTGACAAGATCCCCCACCGCAAGGGGCGGCAGAATTTTGTCCTTGCCGGAATAGTCGTCGTATTTCGTCCAGCCCGGCTCCAGCATCACCATGCCCTTCAGCGTGAAGGTCTCATACCCGGCAAGCTCGATCTTGATCTCGGTCTTCTCCACCAGACATTCTTCCTCGCAGAAGACCGCAATAAACCGGCGGAAGACACTCGAATAGACCTGATATTCCCGCTCAGAGAGCTTGCCCTTCTCGGGAATCTTGTAGGTGGGGGTGATAGCCGAGTGGGACTCGATCTTGGCGTCGTCGAAGATGGTCTGGCCGGTTTTAAGCTTTACGGGATACCCCAGCTCCTTGCAGCGGGCGAGGATCTTTCCGATCTTGTCCTTTTCGGCGGTGGCCAGATATTCCGAGTTAGTACGGGGATAGGTGAGATAGCCCTGCTCGTAGAGCTTCTGCACGATCTCCAGCGACTCGGACATGGACATCTTGTACTTCTTTCCGAGAAAACTCTGAAGTTTCGAGAGGGAGTAGAGCTTGCCCGCCGTCAGCTTGTCCTTTTTGCGCTTCACATGGGTGACCTTCGCCTCGGCGGCGTTGTACTTGGCCGCCAGCTCCTCGGCCTCGGCCAGCCGATCGGAATCGAACTGCTTTTTTGAGGTCAGCTCCACCTCTTCCCCCGCCGTCTTCTCCCGGCTCACCAAGGCATAATACTCGGTGGGAACAAAGTTTTCGATCTCGAGATCCCGCTCGTAGATAGCTTTGACGATCGGCACCACCACCCGCCCCACCCGGAGCAATTTCCCGCTCTTGATGCTGGCATAGCGGGTCAGGTTGATGCCATAGAGCCAGTCGATGTAGGTACGGGCAAAGCC
>CAZGQH010000017.1:0-11692 GCA_964527575.1 uncultured Lachnospiraceae bacterium | reverse complement strand
GCAATCCACAATGTATTCGGGGTGAAGTAAGAGAATTCCGAGAAGCTTTTCCTCCGCCGCCGCCGCCTGCGGATTTTTGATAAAATCGGCATTGACCCGATCCCCGATTCCCTGAGAGGCGGCAAGCATCTTTTCCTTTTCGCTCCGCTGCCGGGCACGGAAGGTGCTTTTGAAGCGCTTTTCCACATCGCGCTTGATGCTGTCGGCCGAAAGACCGAGCTTTTCCGACGCGATCCCGGTGTAAACCTCCCGCCGGACGGCCGAGGGTATAGCCGCCAATACCGCCACCACCTCGTCCAGCGCCTTCAGGCGCTCCTCGGTGTCCCCGATATTATACTTTTTCAGAATGGCTTCCAGTTTGAAGTCGAACTCACTGCTAGTGTTGCGGAGGAGTGCACCGAAGCGGTCGGCGCCGAAGTTTCTGATAAACTCGTCGGGATCTTTCGCTCCGCTCATCTTCAGAACCCGGGCCTCAAGCCCCACCTCGCCCAGCTGGCGGAAGGCCTTGTCCGCCGCCCGCTGGCCCGCCTCGTCGCTGTCATAGGAGATGACCACGCTCTTGGTATAGCGCTTCATCAGCCGGGCATGCTCAGCAGTGATGGCGGTGCCGAGGGTGGCAACCGCATTGGGGAAACCCGCCCCGTGAAGGGCGATCACATCCATATAGCCCTCGCAGAGAATCAGCTGCTCCGCACAGTGCCCCTTGGCATAGTTCAGCGCGAAGAGGTTGCGGCTCTTCTTGAACACCGGCGTATCGGAGGTGTTCAGGTATTTCGGCAGAGAATCGTCCATCACACGCCCGCCAAAGGCCACTACCTCCCCCGAGGGACTGATGATCGGAAAGATCACCCGGTTGCGAAAGTAGTCGTAGGGGCGTCCGGTCTTCTTCGACACGCCGCTCAGAAAGGCGTCCGCCATCTCGTAGTCCCGGTAGCCGAGTCGGGATAGATGACCGGTGAGAAGGCCGAAATCGTCGGGAGCAAAGCCCAGTCCGAAATGACGGATCAGCGGCAGAGGCAGCTTCCGCTTGTCCCGCAGGTAGGCCATACCTGGTTCTCCCAGCTTTGGGTCGAAAAGACAGCGGTTGAAAAAACGCGCCGCCTCCCGGTTCATGTCAAGGATCCGCTGCCGGCGAATCGCCGACGCCCGATCCCGGTCGTCCTGTACGATCGTAATGCCCGCCCGCTTGGCAAGAAAAGCCAGCGCCTCGGGGTAATCGAGATTTTCCGCCCGGCGGACAAAGGAAATCACATCGCCGCCCGCCCCGCAACCGAAGCAGTAAAAGCTACCGTTACCCGGGAAAACCGTAAAGGAAGGACTTTTCTCGCTGTGAAAGGGACAGAGTCCCACCAGATTGGAGCCGGCCCGCTTAAGCGTCACATAGGACGATATCACATCTTCAATGCTGTTCCGGTATTTGATTTCGTTGATCGTCTCCTCACTGACAGACGCCAAAAGACCGCCTCCTTTCCGATTTTTCCGGAAAAGAAGTGTCTTTTCCGGACTCTTTTCAGCTCTCCTTCTGTCCCCAGACCCGGGGGATAAAGAGACTTTTATAGAGGTTGATGGCATAGCGGTCGGTCATGCCCGAAATATAGTCACAGACCGCCCGGGCAATGCCCTCTTCCTCAACCGTAGGGGCAAACTCCTCGGGAAGCTCCCGTGGATGATCGATAAAATAGCGATAGAGGGTCTCGAGCATGGCTTCCGCCCTGCCCTCCTCCCCTTTTGCCTCGGGGTTGGTATAAACCTTTTCAAAGAGAAAGGCCCGCAGACGCATGGTCGCCCGGTAGACCGCAGGCTCCATGGCGATCTCCGCTCTGCCGGTGCTGGCGGCCACCACACTGCGCACCATAGTGTCGATCCGGACACCGTGAGTTTCCCCCAGCTCCCGGCGAAGCTCCTCCGGAATGTCGTCCAGCCGGAGAATGCCCGCACGCAGAGCGTCGTCGATATCGTGGTTGATGTAGGCGATGCGATCGGCAAACTTCACGATGACGCCCTCAGGCGTGTCGGCCAGCGTATCGCCCGCATGGCAGAGGATCCCGTTGCGCACCTCATAGGTGAGGTTGAGTGCTTCTAACTTATCCACCACCCGCAACGATTGCCCGCAGTGAGAAAAGCTCTCACGGTAGCAGCGCTGCAGCACTCTCTCCCCCGCATGACCGAAGGGAGTATGTCCCAGATCGTGCCCGAGGGCGATGGCCTCGCAGAGATCCTCGTTCAGCCTGAGAGCCCGGGCGATGGTACGGCCGATCTGCGCCACCTCTAATGTGTGAGTCAGCCGGGTGCGATAGTGATCGTGCTCCGGCGAGAGGAAGACCTGAGTCTTGTGCATCAGCCGCCGGAAGGATTTGCAGTGCAGAATGCGATCCCGGTCCCGCTGAAACTCGGTCCGCATATCGTCGGGCGAAAGGGGCGCCCGTCTTCCCCGCGTGTTTTGTGAGAGGGTGGCATAGGGAGAAAGCTCCTGCCGCTCCCGCTCCTCCAACATTTCCCGAATCGTCGTCGAACAAACTGTCATCCAAGAACCTGCCTTTCGTCAGACCGACCTTCCTGCAAAAAACACTCCCGGAAGAGCGCTTTCACAAAAAGCGAAGATAAGCGCAATCCAGCGCCGCGAAAACCGTTGGGGACAAGAAACTCTGCCTATAATATACGCAAGAAAAAGGCAAAACCCTTTTTTTCGCGAAAAATAAAGCGAAAAAAAGGGAAAATATCAAAAAAAGAAATACTTTTTCACCGCTATCACCCTATTTTGGATAAAACTTTCTCTTCCATGGCCGCTTATTTATCCTCCTCTGCCCGATCCATACGGACACCGAGGCGGTGAAGAGCCACACTGCCCGCCCCCGCTTCGGCAAGAAGTTCTTCCAAACGGGAAAAGGCCTCCTCCCGAACCGCCAGACGCACCTTCACCTCCGCTTCAAACTCGGTGGAGTCCACAAGAACCGGAAGCCCCTTCAGAAGGGGCGACAGCTTGGGATAAAAGGAATAGCTCATGGTCAGAAGGCATTCGGCGTAGGGGACAAAAGCCGCCCGGCCCGCGGCCGTCACCGCCATTTTGGCCGCCTCCGAATAGGCGCGGACCAGTCCGCCGGTGCCCAGCAGTACGCCACCGAAATAACGGGTGACCACGATCACCGCATCGGTGAGCCCTCCCTTGCGCAGAATATCGAGAACCGGAAGCCCGGCGGTTCCCTGAGGCTCGCCGTCATCGGAGTAGCGCATAAGGTTGTTTTCGGAAAGCAGGTAGGCGTAAACATTGTGCCGGGCATCCGCATGCTTTTTGCGGATTTTTCCGATAAACGCTCTGGCCTCCTCTTCGGTGGTCACATGGGCGGCATAGCCGATAAACTCGCTTTTCTTGACCTCAAGGGAGGCGGATGCCTCCCTCTGCAATGTCACATAAGGCTCCATATAATCCTCTCGTTTTGACTATATTGTTTTACAAGTAAGCCTGATTATTCTTCGTTTTCTTCCGAAGAAGCCTCCGAAGAGGGGCGGACAACAAAGCGCTTCAGCTGCCCTTCGGTTTTCTCGTCCAGCATGGCAATCACCCGGGCATAGCCGTCAAAATACTCCACATCCTCCACCATGGATGCCTGATAAAGCTTGTTCAGTACCCCCATCTCACCGGTAGGAATCTTCAGACATAAAAGCCGACGGCCGTTCAGTGCCAGCCGCTCCAGCTCCTCCAGAAGCGTGGGAATCCCCCGCCCGTCCAGAGCCGAAACCGCCACCATCCGATCCCGGTTGGCGCGTGCGAATAACTCCTCGGGAATCGCTCCGGCAATGTCGCACTTGTTCAGCACATAAAGTATCGGCTTGTCGGTGACGCCCAGATCGTAGAGAAGCTTCTCGGTCACTTCCAACTGCGAGACGCACTCGGGATCGGAGGCGTCGATGAGAATGATGAGTGCGTCGGTATACTTTGCCTCCTCCAGGGTGGACTTGAAAGCTTCGATCAGGTGATGGGGCAGACGGCGGATGAAGCCCACCGTATCGGTGAGAAGCACCTCTCTGCCGCTGGGCAGACTGAACTTCCGCGTGGTGGTGTCAAGGGTGGCAAAGAGTTTATCCTCGGCCAGAATCCCCGCATCGGTCAGCCGGTTGAGAAGGGTGGACTTGCCCGCATTGGTATAGCCCACAATCGAAACCCGGAAGATTCCGGCGTTATCCCGCCGGGATCGGCGGACGCTGCGGCTCTTCACCAGCTCGGCAAGCTGCGCTTCCAGCGCCTGAATCCGGCGACGCACATGCCGGCGATCCTTCTCTAACTTGCTCTCGCCCGGACCTCTGGTCCCGATGCCGCCGCCCAGCCGCGACATCTCGCTTCCCTTTCCGTAAAGCCGGGGGACCGAGTAGCGAAGCTGGGCAAGCTCTACCTGTAATTTACCCTCGGCGCTGACTGCGTGCAGAGCGAAAATATCGAGAATCAGCATGCTGCGGTCGATAACGCGTACCGCTCGTGCTTCTTCTCTGCCGCTCTTCTCCCCTTCGCTCTCTTCCATCGCTTTTTCGATGGCGTCTTCCATATTCTTGATCTGAATCGGAGAGAGCTCGTCGTCACAGACCACAAGATCCACTCCGTTCTCCCGGCAGAGGACGCCGAGCTCCTCCAATTTTCCTTTGCCGAAATAGGTGGCATTGTCGGGAGCGGGGCGGGACTGTACCATCTGGGCAAAAAGCTCGCCTCCTGCCGTCTCCAGAAGACGCTCCAGCTCGTCCAGAGAGACCGCCGTCTCCCGCTCGTCCTTATCGGGGGTGAGAAGTGCGCAGAGAATCGCCTTCGTCTTTTCCCCTTCCTGTGAAATAATCTTTTCCATTCGATATACCGTCCTTTCCCGGCAGAGAGAGAAGTTCAGAAATACTCTTCCCTGTGATCCGGAAGAAAAAACAACGGATGCAGAAAAACCTCTGCATCCGTCGTTCTCTTTGTGAAAACAGAAAACCGCCAAAAGAAACCGCAATCTGCCGCTTACTTCTGCGCTCCCTGCAAACGCTTCTTGAACTTGTCGACCCGTCCGCCGGCATCCACAAACTTCTGCTTGCCGGTGAAGAAGGGGTGACATTTCGAGCAGATTTCAACGCGCATGATTCCGCCCTTGGTGGAACGCGTCTTGACCTCCTCGCCGCATGCACACTTAATGGTAACTTCGCTGTACTGAGGATGGATTCCTTCCTTCATTTCTTAACACCTCAATTCTCTAATAAAATAATCGACCGGTCGGGGGACTGAACTCCGTAAGACTCCCGGAGAAAGCGGCGCGCTTACCCGCACCGGTACGCAGTCCGAATGCCCGACAAAAACCGACAGCCTTTCCTTTCAAACGGGCAGTAAGCACCCGGGGACGAGGGGACGGTTATAAGACACAAGATAAAGTCCGAACCGGATTGAAACAGGCGCTCCTTTGTCCGAAAAGACAAACGGAACTAAACCCGAAATCAAAGCGCTTCTTTGACTTTGGCGTACTTACCGACTCTGTCGCGGAGATAGTAAAGCTTCGCGCGGCGAACCTTACCCTTTCTCGTCACCTCTACCTTTTCCACAAAGGGAGAGTGAAGCGGGAAGGTCTTCTCGACGCCCACACCGTAGGCAACGCGGCGCACAGTAAAGGTCTCGGAGATTCCTCCGCCTCTCTTCGCGATAACGGTGCCTTCGAAAATCTGAATTCTTTCTCTGGAGCCCTCTTTGATACGGTTGTGAACCCGGATGGTATCACCCACCTTGAACTGAGGAACTTCTGCTTTAAGCTGCTCTTCTGTAAAAGCCTTGATAAGATCCATGATGGCTTCCTCCTTATTTCTTTCGGCATTCATGCGGAGCTTCGCAGCGGACTGCCCGAATCGTACCGACGGTTTTCTTCTTCCGACGGCACAGCGGATGTTATTATAGCATATCTTTTTCCCGAATGCAAGTCCTTTTTCAAGTTTTTTTGCGCTTTTTTCCTTGTTTCTCTATAAAAATCTCCTCAGAAAAACGAACAAACAAATTTCCCCGATATCTTGCCGGCTTTTTCCGGCAATTTTACGCCGTTTTGTATGTCAGACGGCCAAAACAGTTGCGGACATTTCTTTCCGAAAGCGTCTCTCCCGCGTCCGGATCATTTGGTTCTGCCTGCAAGTAGAGCTGCCGGTATGTGCCTATACAGGAGAATTTTTACAAAAAAGGGGCGTCCTGCGCCCGCCGGAGGGATTAAAGACTTTACTTTTGCAAAATAATATGATAGAATATAAAAGAATGGAATAAAAGAAATGCTGACTTTCGAAAAATGTAAGCGCTTTGTCCCACCCCTGCTTCTCCTCTCACTCATCGCCCTTACCCGCCTGTCCGGTCTTATCCGTGGCGTTCTGTTGGCGGGCTTCTGGGGAGTGGGAGAGGAGGCCGCGGCCTTCGAACTGGCTCACAACTGCGCTTCTTTTCTTTTTGACCTGACGCTGGGCGCTCTCTTAAGCGCCATGTTTGTCCCCGCCTTTACTGCCCGCCTTCGCGGCGGCAGAGAGAGGGAGGCCATGCACTTTACCTCATCCCTCCTCCCCACGCTGGCGGCGGTGACCCTGTTTCTCTACCTGCCGCTCCTTCTTTTTCCGAAGACGGTCCTCACCTTGGCGGCGGGGAATATGACCCCCGGCATTCTCGCCTCGGCAGCGGACGCTCTCCGCCTGCTCTCGGTCGGTAAACTGGCGCTGGCAATGGCCTCTTTGTTTGTTTTCGTTCAGCAGGCAGACGGCCGACCGCTCTTTCCCGCGGCTCTCTATGCCCTCTCCTCCGCCGCCAGCCTTACGGCTGTGGCCCTTTTCGGCAGCCGGCTTGGTGCCCGCTCGCTTTCGCTGATTCTTCTGCTGCTTGACCTTTTGGTCTTGGCGGGACTGTTTTGGCGGGTCGCAAAACAGCGCGGCCTCACTCCGGCACGCCCCTACTTTCCCGCACATCCCCTTTCCTTCCTCAAAAAAGCAATTGCGGTGATGCTCTTTTCGGCGTTTCTGCCATTGGCTACCTTTTTCGCCTCGCTCTTTGCCTCCCGTATCGGGGGCGGCGAAGCGCTGGCCGCAAACGGCTACGCCGCAAAACCGGTGCTTCTCACCGCGGCACTTCTCTCTTCGGTTCAGCACGCTCTCCTCTATCCGCGGCTCTCTGCCCCAAACGGCCGGGAGAAAAAGCTCGTCCATCGTGCCGCAGCGGTTCTTCTTCTCTTCTCGCTTGTTCCCGCACTTTTCTTCTTTTTCTTTGCAGAGCCCTTCCTGTCGCTCTTATATCTGAGGGGAAGCTTTGATGCCGCTTCACTGGCGCTGACCGCCTCCTTTCTGAAGTTCTATGCCCTCGCCCTGCCTCCCCTGACCCTGGTGGGACTTTTCAACGATCTCGCTTATATCCGGGGTAAGGCCTCCGCCTTGGCTGTGACCGGCCTTACCGCTGCGGGAGTTGACCTTGTTCTCTTTTTCCTTCTCCGGTCCCATCTCGACCTTTTGGCCGTTCCTCTCTCCTTTCTGGCCGGTATTCTCTTCTACGCCTCGGCCGGCGCCTTTCTGGCGTTTGGCCGTGAGACGCGCGGAAACAAAATACGGGTGGCGCTGGTGCTGAGCGATGCCAACATCGGCGGTGCGGGACGACAGCTTTTAAACTACTTGGAAAACTGCGACCGGGAGAGTTTTGCGGTAACGGTGATTCTGCCGCAAAACGCAGCCCTCACCGAGCGGGTAACCGCACTCGGCTATCCGGTGCTTTTCTGCGGAAAGGAAGCCTCCTTTTCGCTCCGCGCCACGCTTTCCTACTACCGCCTCTTCCGGAAAAACCGATTCGATATTCTCAACGCCAACGCTTCGCTCTCTGCCCGGCTGGCGGCACTTTTCGCCCGGGTACCGGTGCGGCTCTATACCCGTCACTGCGTCTATCCCCTCCCGCCGCTTTTCCGTCACTCGCTGCCCCGCTTTGCCTTCGGAAAACTCTCCGCACTTCTCTCCCCCTGCGCCATCGCCGTGGCCGAAGGGGCGGCGGAAAACCTCTACGGCATGGGAATCTCCAAAAAGCGCGTAGCCGTCATTCCCAACGGTGTCCGCCCGATCCTACCCGACCGGGAGGCCGGAGAGGCGCTGCGGGCGGTTCACGGCTTTTCCGACTCGCTGGTGGCCGTCATCTGCGGCCGACTGGAGCCCGATAAGGGGATCACCACCCTGATCCGGGCTGCGGCTCTTCTGAAGGAAGACGGGCAGGACATCCGTTTTCTCATTGTGGGAACCGGCAGCGAAGAGGAAAGCCTCCTGGCCCTGACCGAAACCCTCGCCTTATCGGATTATGTCCGTTTCTGCGGCTTTGTCAGCGATGTCACCCCCTATCTGAACGCCGCCGATGTCTATCTCAACTGCTCGGTGGGAACCGAGGCCACCTCTCTCGCCATCGCCGAGGCCATGAGCCTTTCCCTTCCGGTGATCGCTACCGACTACGGCGGCAATCCGGAGATGGTGAAAGATAAAGTGAACGGTCTTCTGATCCCCCAGAGCGATCCGAAAGCGCTGGCCGACGCTTTAACCACCCTCACGGACGAAGCGCTGCGGCACCGTCTCGGACAGGCCGCCTATGAAGTCTATACCGCCCGTTACGGCGCCGATACCATGGCACGCCGGAACGAGGCTCTCTATAAAAATCTATTTGCCAAAAAGGCAAGAAAAGGATTCAACGCCCTATGAAATACCTGCTTTTGATTGCAGACGGCTTGCCCCTGCCCACCGAAGCGCCCATAACGGAATCGTCCGAGCCTTCGGCGGAGGAGCCCATAACAGCCGGCGAAGAAAACGACACTTTCTCAGAAGAAAAAGTTTCCCTCTCTTTTCTGACCCGCCTCGCTCCCAAGGGGATCGTGGGCAGCGTCGATCTGAGCCCGGAGAATGAGCCGGTCGGACCGATAACGGCTGAGCTCTCGCTTTTCGGCACCTCTCCCGCAGAGCCCGCTGCTTCTCCCATCGACCCGATCCTGTCCGGCGAAGAAGACGAATCCCGCTTTCCGATCGAGGATCCGGCCGAATCGGCCGGAACAGCCTCGGATGAAAAAATTCCCTTCGCCGAGCGCCTGGGACTGCGGGTCTCGTATTTCACCGACAGCGAGGCGCTCCTTGCCCCGGCAGGAGAGCTTGGCTTCGAACCCATTCTTCTCAACCGGCCGCTTTTTGAGGAAGAGTCCGACGGGGAGGAGACCGAGGACGGCCTTTCGCTTTCGGTCACGCTGAAAGCCGCCTTTTCTGCCGGATACGAGCTGATCTGTCTGCGTCTTGCCGAACAGGGGAAGGATCTCACCGTGCTGGAAAAAGAGCTCTCCCTGCTCACCGATTCTCTCGAAAGAGAGGGCGAAGCCCTGCGGCTGCTTCTTATCGCCAACCATCTGACCGAGGGCGAAGCCGCAGAGCCCCAGCCCTTTCTGCTCGTCCCCACCGCCTATCCGGCAGGCGACTTTTTCTGTGAAAAAAGCGTTGCCGAAGGCAGCTTCTACGCGACGGGACAGGCTCTGATATCCGCCCTGCTCGAAAAGGGTGAAGAGCCGGAAGAGAGCCCGGACGAGGAAACGCCTTCTTTAGCCGAAGAGCCCCCCGTCAAAGAGGAGGCCAAGATTCCCCTCTCCCACGCCATTTTCGACTGGATCGAGCTCTTTTCCCTCTCGCTGACGATTGTACTTATCCTCATGTGCTTCTTTGTGAGGCACTCCCCGGTGGTGGGGGACTCCATGAATCCCACCCTGGAAGAACAGGATGTGCTCGTCCTCTCCACCCTGCGTTACACCCCGAAGATCGGTGATATCGTCATCATCCAGACCGATCTGGACGATCTGAGAAAGCCCCTGGTCAAGCGTGTGATCGCCCTCGGCGGCCAGACCCTCCGCATCAATTTTGAGACCTGGGAGGTCTTTGTAAACGGGGAAGCGATCGATCAGAGCTATCTCGACAGCTGGGACAAATCCGTTCTGATGCAGCCCTACCGGATCGCCAACTGGTTCACCAAGATCAGCGAGACCGAGGAGATTTATGAAGCTGTCGTCCCCGAAGGCAAGCTCTTCGTCATGGGAGACAACCGCAACAACTCAAAGGACAGCCGTTCTCTCGGCTTTATCGATGAACGTCATATTGTCGGCGACGTAAAGTTCCGCCTGCTTCCCTTCTCGAAATTCGGCAGCGTGGACTGATCCGAGATAGGGCAACTCACGTTGGCCCATCCCGAAGCGCGACAAAAAGTAAAGGAAGAAAACAATGCCCTCCAATGTGATTCAATGGTTCCCCGGCCACATGGCCAAGACACGCCGGCTCATGGCCGAATGCCTCCCTCTTGTGGATGCGGTGATTGAGATTCTCGACTCCCGCATTCCCCGCTCCTCCCAAAACCCCGAAATCGACAAGATCTGCGCCGGCAAGCCCCGGCTGATCTTACTCTCAAAATCCACGCTGGCCAACCCTAACATCACCGCCGAGTGGAAGAATGCCTTCCGCCAGCGGGATAAGGGCTGTATCGTGGCCGACTTTGTCACAGGTGCGGGAATGAACGAGGTGGTTCCCGAGCTGCAAAAGCTCTGTGCCGCCACGCTGGAGCGCTATGCCGCCCGGGGTATGAACGGCAAGGCCCTCCGCGCCATGGTGGTGGGAATCCCCAATGTGGGAAAATCCTCTTTTATCAATAAGATCACCGGCGCAAAAAAAGCCCGCGTGGAGGATCGCCCGGGCGTCACGCTGACCAAACAGTGGGTCAAGACGCCCTACCGTCTTGAACTGCTCGACATGCCGGGCGTGCTCTGGCCGAAATTCGAAGACAGAATCGTGGCGGAAAACCTCGCCCTGACCGGTGCGATCAAGGATCAGATCCTCGATGTGGAGGAACTGGCCTCGGTGCTCTGCTCCCGCCTCTTTGCCATTGAACGGGATGCCTTCTTCGCCCGGTATTCCCTGCCGGAGGAGCTTCGGGAGGGTGCCCCCAAGGGGTACGAGCTTTTGGAGGCAGTGGGACGCAAGCGGGGCTTTCTTCTTCGCGGCGGCGAGGTCAACACCGAGCGCACCTCTCTAATGCTTCTCGATGAGCTTCGTTCCGGCAAGATCGGCCGGATCTCCTTGGAGCGCCCCGCCAAAAGCCGGAACGCACCGGCCACGGAAGAGCCAAGATCCGAGTAATAGCAAGCTACATTGTACCATAGTATAGTAAAAAGGAGGCTTCACTCATGAAGCGCGTCCTCATCACCGGAGGCTCGGGAGGCATCGGTTCGGCCTGCGTGGAAAAATTCGCCGAAGAGGGACATGCCGTAGTCTTCACCTGCCGGAAAAACCGGGAAGCCGCTGCCCTTCTCGCCCAGCGTACCGGCGCCGGATTTATCGCCTGCGACCTCACCGACCCGGCCGAGACAAACCGGGCCATCGCCGAGACAACCGATCGTCTCGGCGGCATCGACATTCTAATCAACGCCGCCGGCATCGCCGAGATCAAGCTCTTCACCGATCTCTCCGAAGAAGACTGGAACCATATGCTGAATACCAATCTGACAGCGGTCTTCCGCGTGACCCGGGCAGTGGCCCCCCTCATGATCGCTGCCCATCGGGGAGCAATCGTCAACATCGGCTCCATGTGGGGCAAAACCGGCGCCTCCTGTGAGGTTCACTATTCCGCCGCCAAGGCGGGACTGGAGGGCTTCACCAAGGCGCTGGCCAAGGAACTCGGCCCCTC
>CAZGQH010000016.1:0-11699 GCA_964527575.1 uncultured Lachnospiraceae bacterium | reverse complement strand
GTGGTGTTACGCTCGATGATCTTGTTGAAGACGCCGCCCAGAGTCTCAATACCGAGGGACAGAGGCGTCACGTCGAGCAGCAGAAGATCCTTCACATCGCCGCCGAGAACGCCACCCTGAATGGCAGCGCCGATCGCCACACACTCGTCGGGGTTGATCCCCTTGAAGGGTTCGGTGCCGATGAAGTTCTTGACCGCCTCCTGCACCGCAGGAATACGGGTAGAACCGCCTACCAGAAGAACCTTGTGAATATCCGATGCCTTGAGGCCGGCATCATGCAGAACCTGCTTGGTGGGACCCATGGTGGCCTCCACCAGATCGGCGGTCAGCTCGTTGAACTTGGCCCGGGTCAGCGTGGCGTCAAAGTGCTTGGGTCCGGTAGCGTCTGCCGTGATAAAGGGCAGATTGATGTTGGTAGAAGCCACGCCCGAAAGCTCGATCTTGGCCTTCTCGGCGGCTTCCTTCAGACGCTGGAGCGCCATCTTATCCTTGCGCAGATCGATGCCGCCGTTCTCCCGCATGAACTCGCCGGCGATCCAATCGATCACTCTCTGGTCAAAGTCATCGCCGCCGAGACGGTTGTTGCCTGCCGTAGCCAGCACCTCGAAGACGCCGTCCGAGATCTCAAGCAGCGACACATCGAAGGTACCGCCGCCCAGGTCGAAGACCATGATCTTCTGCTCTTCCTCTTTGTCCATGCCGTAGGCCAGCGCGGCAGCCGTAGGCTCGTTGATAATGCGAAGCACATCAAGACCGGCAATCTTGCCCGCGTCCTTGGTGGCCTGACGCTGAGCGTCGGAGAAGTAAGCGGGAACGGTAATCACCGCCTGGGTCACCGGCGCGCCCAGATACGCCTCGGCATCTGCCTTCAGCTTCTGAAGGATCATGGCCGAGATCTCCTGGGGAGTATACTGTCTGCCGTCAATCTTTACCTTGTAGCTCGAGCCCATCTCGCGCTTGATCGACATAACCGTGCGGTCGGGATTGGTGATGCTCTGACGCTTAGCCACCTGGCCCACCAGACGCTCGCCATTCTTGGAGAAGCCTACTACCGAGGGGGTGGTTCTTGCCCCTTCGGGATTGGGGATAACGATGGGCTCGCCGCCCTCAAAGACCGCCACGCACGAGTTGGTGGTACCGAGATCTATACCGATAATTTTTCCTGCTTTTGCCATTGTATTTTCCTCCTGATCGATGATCGATTCTTTCTGTCTTACCGACTCTGTTTCGTTTTATTTATATGGATAAAAAGCATCTTCGATGCGATTTTTCACTTGAATTGCTGCCCCTTTCCGGGGAAGGGACACCGGAACTAATTGGCCACCTTCACCATGGCGTGGCGGATCACCTTGTCCCCCTTCTTATAGCCCTTCTGAAAGACCTCCACGATCTCCCCTTCGCCGAAGGCCTCGTCCTCCACATGCATCACCGCATTGTGGTAGACCGGATCAAAACTCTTGGTCTCAATCTCCTCCACTCCCAGCTTTTTCAGGCTCTCGGCAAACTGGTTCATGGTCATACGGACGCCCTCCACCACCTTGTCGCCTTCGGGATAGAGGAGCGCACGCTCCAGATTGTCCGCCACCGGAAGCAGCGCCAGAATGCAGTCGGCATAGGCGTCAGCGTAGATACTTTCCTTCTCCTTGGCCGAACGCTTGCGGAAGTTATCGTATTCGGCGGCCAGCCGCATGTAACGATCTTTTTCCTCGGCCAGCGCCTTTTCCTGTTTGGCCAGCTCTTCGTTAAGACGGCGGTTTTCCTTCTTATATTTGCCGTCCTTTTCTTTTTCCGCCCCCTTGGCGGCCCCGTCCTGTTCCGGCGTCTCTTCCGCTGCGTCCTCCCGGGGCTCCTCTTTGGGCAGCTCTTTCTTCGTTTCCTCTTCGGAAACCTGTTTTTCTTCGTTTGCAATCATGTCATTTTTCACCTTTCGGATCCTGTTCGTACTTGAGAAGATAAGCTAATCACGCTACCCTTTGTTTGGGTCTTCCTTTTTCTCCGGCAGAGCCTCGGTTCCGCCCGGAGAAAGCTCCCGGGGACGGTCGCCTGCGGCAAGACCGCCTGCCGCCCGCATCATCTGTGAAACCGACTGGGTCAGGGAATCGATCGTCGCGATGACCTTTTCATAGTCCATACGGCAGGGGCCGATGACACCGATAGCGCCGATATCCACCCCATCCACCCGGATGGTCTTGAAAATCAGCGTAGAGCCGTTCATGGTCTCCACCGTGTTCTCCGAACCGATCAGCACGTTGACGGCGTTTTTATCCGCCTCCTCTACCAGACTGACCAGCTCTTCCTTCTGTTCGAAAAGGCCGAGCAGGCTCTTCAGCTTTCCCACATCGGAGAACTCCGGATAAGAAAGAAGCCGATCCACACCCTCGATCCGGACATCACTCTCGGTATCCTCCGAAAGAGCTTCATAAATGCTCTTGATCACCGGGGAAGCAAGAAACCCGTATTCCCCCAGCTGCTTCTCCATGTTCATCATTTGGGAGAAGGTAAAGCTGTCGAGATCGAGATTCGCCAGATTGGCGTTCAGCACATTCTGTAATTTCAGCAGGGCCGCCTCATCGAGATAGACCCTTGTGGCGATGTTTTTTGTCCGCACGGTGTCCCTTGCGATCAGCATGATCAGAAGGAAGCTGGCGGCGTCATTCTGCATCACCGAGAAGCGCTTGACAACCTGTCTTCTTTTGTTCGACTTTACCGCAATCGCCGGATAGTTCGTGAGCGCACTGGCCAGCTTGCCTGCATCGTCGATGATGCGGTCGAGCTGTTCGGTCCGTGTTTTCAGAAGCTCATTCAGATTACCGATCTCTTCGGTGGTGGAATTGTAGCTCTCCATCAGAGAATCCACATAGAAGCGATAGCCCTGCTCAGAGGGGATCCGCCCCGCCGAGGTGTGAGGCTGAAGAAGATAGCCCATTTCGGTCAATTCTGCCATCTCGTTGCGAATTGTCGCTGAGGAGGCGTTGATTCTGGGATCCTGGGCAATCAGCTTGGAGCCGACCGGCTCGCCGCTCTCTACATAGTTTTTGATGACAGCTTCCAAGATTTTTTTCTTTCTGTCGCTGAGATCAAAACCCATGCCTTTCTCACTTCCCTTCCCGAAGATCTTGGACTTAGCACTCTTTTTGCCTGTTTGCTAAACCCTGCCTATATATTACGCCGTTAATGTGAAAATTACTGGTTTATTTTGTGAACATTCTGTTAATTATCAAAAAAACTGTCAGCAAGCAAATCCGAGTGCCAACATTTTTCGACAAAAAGCCCTTACCTCCTTCCCAACCGGGGAAGGAGGTAAGGGTCCAATCAAAAAAGGCTCAGTACGCGCCTGTCTCTGTGATGAGGCGGGCGATCGGTTCTCCCATCAGACGATCGATTTCCTGTAACATCTCCCGGGCAATGCCGCGCTGGCACTCCCAGAAGGGATGCTGCCAGCCGGTAGCCTCCCAGATAACCGCTTCAAAGGCCTCACCGCTTGCCGACACCTTGGCAAAGCCCTCGTTCAGAGAACGAATGAGGAACTCCAGCCGCCGGATGTCGGTGACGCTCACCATAAGAACCCGGAAGATCCCGCGATAACGGTCATAGACCCACTCGTTGGCAATCTGTTCCGGGGAGGCACTTTCCTCACCCGCCCCTGCCAGCCGCTCCGCCCGTTCTCTAAGGAGCAAAAGCAGATTTCTCTTGGCATGGGGCAGCGGCATATTGTCGGCGACGTCGGGATATGTCCCCCGGGCGGCTAGAATCTCCGCCACCTTACCGACCGCGAGACCGCATCCCCGATATAAATTACTGAAACGGAAAACCTGCTTCCCTTTCGAAAGAACCGAAAAATAGATCACATTCATATACGCATTCATATAGGGATTGACAAACTGAAGCTCGGTGATCTCCTCCGCCGGGATAATCTTCTCCCTGCCAAACCACCGGCGAACGCGGAACATGCCCTTCTCATAGGCGATGCGAAAATGAAGACTTCCGATTAAGAGCACCAGTCCGCCCAACAGGAAAACACCGAAAATCAGGGTGGTGAATATCTCCTCTTCCCACAGCGTTTCCGGATCGGATAAAAGGAAGCCCAGCAATGTCATAACGAAGCCGAGCAGCGCCATAATGCCGAACAGAACAGACATACTCCTCGGTAAGGTTACGGCAAACGACTCGGGATTCATCTTTTCTTCTTGCTTCCGCTGCCGCTGAGCCATCTTCCGATACATGCGCTTCAGATTTAACAAACAAAAGAGCGTAAGGCCAACCATCAGCACGAAAACAAGCCAAGTAACCCAGTCTTCCATACAATGCCTCCCTTATTTTTGTTTCATTTTATCACAATGCGCATTTCATTGTCAATATCAATTATATATCCTATTTCCGGAACCGGTTTGCCGTGAAACATTTCCCGGGAAATCATTTTCCTATCCCGATAAAAAACCGGGTCAGACGCTATTAGCGAAGCGTTTGACCCGGTTTTGTGTCAGGAATTCTTGGGAAGAGAGAGTGGACGGGGTGTTGCAAAGGGCGAGACCTCCGTGTAGGAGAGGCGGTAGTAAGACACCCGACCATGGCTGTCGGTAACATAGCCAATGGCAGTCACGACATCTTTGTCGGTATGGACATAGATCCATTTGATCCGGCCGGCCGCCGGGGTCAGCATCTTCCCGTTCTCATCATAGTAGTGATAGATATCCCCGCTTCGGACGGCATAGCCTTCATAGCAGGAAACATAATCTTCCATAGCACAGATAAACCGAGGTTCACTGCCCTGATAGAGATAGAGCAGCGCGCTCTCATCGATCACCATGGAGAGCAGAAGATTGTCTCCCACACTGGCAAAAAAGGTGTAACCCTTCTCAGCCATATCATAGACCACATTCAGATCATGATCGTAGATCCGGCCGGCCGTGACGATATATTTCTCGGTGATCGCACGGTAGTTGTTGAGCTGACCCACCAAATGGCTGTTTCCGTCTACCAGAATCCCGCCAGCGGCAGTAGACGCCAGATTGCGGTCCTCGGAAATCCGGTTGATCTCCCAGGCGCCCTTCACCACATCCGAAATCGAATAGAGCTCCACCAATGTGTCGGAAAGCACTGTATAGCCGGTCGTCTGATTGTCGTCGATGCGCTTGTCGCGAATCGTGACTACCTGCGCCAGATTGGCCACTCTTGCGGTATAATACTCATGAAAATCCGGGTCGGTAAAGGCATTTTCCAAATCCTTGACAAGAAAAGGAAGCTCCTGTATCGATTCGGTATTTTTCGAGAGATTGGAAAGAATCGATACGACCTTATACCGGGTTTCATTCCGCACATAGTCGTAGACTTCCTCTTCCATTGCCTCATAGACGTACTGAATAAAGATATTGCCGTTACTCAGAACAAAGATATTGGCCTCCTGTGCATAAGAAGGAAGCGTATATTCGTAGGTCAGAATTCCCGTCTCGCCAAAGACGAAGACCTGCTTGTCGGAAAGGTAGTAAAAACGCCCGTTATACTCCACACTGGCACTGAAATAGTCGCTCTCCAGCGGGTCGCGGCCGTCAAAAATCACAAAGCCATCCTTCACATAATACTCCACGCCGTCCAGACCAAAACCGTTCAGCGTATCGGTAACCGGAAGGCGCCCCGATTCCCCACTGTCGTAAAAGGCGGAAACCGCCTCGCTGCCGTCGGAGTTATAGATATGAACAATATCGTTATTGGTAACATAGAAGATTCCTTCGGCATTTTCCGGACTGTTCAGAAGAGAGCTGATAAAGCCACACTGCTGCACTTCCTCCGCCTGAAAGAGCAGCTTGGCCGTGGTCAGATTATAGACCCGCTTCACGGTCTTTCCCTCCCCGGTAGTGTCGGAGGTGACCATCACTTCGCCGGAGATCTTCTCCGGAATACCCGAAAAACCGGGCATTTCGGCCATGGTCTGACCGGCACCGCCGCGATTGGGGGTGCGGACCATAAAATCGTCCACCATCACATGAGAACGGCGGCCCGATGGGGTGAGCAGATCCTCACAGGACACAAGTGAAAAGCTGAGTAGAATGGTAAGAAGCAGAAAAACAGCCATTCCGGCTCTTTTCTTCATAAGGGAACGCTTCATCGATGCGACCTTCCTTCCTGCAAAACACAGGCAGATATTTTCTTTATTCTAACACGAAGAGCCTCCCTTGTCAAGAGAGGCTCTCTTTTCGGATCGATAAAACAATTGCACTGTCTGATTCTTCCGAGACAACCGCGCGTCCCGGCGGTTACCGGTCAGCCTGTTACTTCTCTGCTGTGTACAAATTGTCTTTCCAGTTTTGGTTAAACTCGTTTGCCGAATCCGAACCGAACGCCGTGATGATATCATAGGCCGATATCAGCGTTCTGCCGTATTCGTCCTTGTCGCCGGAATAGTACGCCTTGATTTCCTTCCCGATCACATGCTTGCGCGTCGGTTCTTCCAGACTGTAAACTGCCTGTTCCAGGTTCAGAGGGGTCGGAGCTCCGGTTTCAAACTGATACAGGGCAAACAGATAACAGCCGCCGATTTCGCACTGCGCTTTGTAATATTCACTCCAGATCGGAATGCCGCGCTCCCGTTGAAAGGTCTCCCCTTGACGCATGACTTCAAGCTGCTCTTCCACCCGATAGTCGACCATGCCGCCCATCAGCCGCACTTTTATCGTACCGGCCACATCCCCTTTATAGGATGTCATCACCTGTACATTGTAAATAGTATGCAGTTCTTTGGCATATTCCGGCGTGGATTCGGTCACTGGCAAAGCTGTCATCATATCCAAAACCTGAAATTCAATGTCGACCACCTTTCCGATCAAAACGATGTTCGCCGCGGAGATAATTTCCTCCGCATTGCGATAGGTCAGCCAATCGGCGATTCGGCGGGCATAAGGTCCCTCCGGTATCTCATCCGAGGCGATCACCCCGTTCTCCGGAAAGAAAACGGCATCCCCCGACTTATCATTAAAAGAACAGCTGCTGCACAAAAACAACATACTAAGACAGATTGCCATACATACGACTCGTTATTCTCCTTTCGTTTTTTCGCACTTATAAAGGGGCTCCTGTGTATTGCCGGAAACTTTTTCTGTCATCGCATACCGCAAACGGGATTCCGGTCAGAAAGCCAACAATCATTTGCGATATACAGCGGAAAGGATCGTCTCCACCAACTTGACAAATTCAGACTTTGTATACTCACCGGAAAATACAGTAAGATAACAGTCGTAAATCTCGATCTCGGCATACATCGTATCTCTCCATGGACTATATTCGGACCGCAGATCATATAACTCCACTTCTTTTGACGAAATGACCGATTTTTCGATTTTATCTAACGAGAAAACATAGTCATTGATAAAAGATCAATCCGAAACACAGAAATAATACGCTGTTTCGTTTTCGTCATGGCAGGAAACAGCTCCATATACCAGATCGGTCATATCGGTTTCCATACTGTCCGCATCAAAGCGATAATACAACGTATAGTGTACATTTTCCAAAGAATCCGTAAAACCGATTTTAAATTGCTCGTTAAAGGTTTCTTTTGATACAAACACCGGATTGACAGGCAAATGCTCTGCAATCGCATCAATCTCTGCATCATTAAAAAAGATCTTGTTTCGATTTTCACCTTGGCAGGCTGTACAAGCGCAGCCGACCAGCAGAATTAAGACAACAGCGATGAAAGAGGTGAAAAACGATCTGCATTTCATCATAATACTCCCTCCCAAAAATCAAAACTGCATATCTTTCTGTATCGGGAAATAAAGCACCGCTTTCACGGCATGCCGAAATCCATATTGACTCAACAAAACAGCGCATCGAGAGAAAGGACGGTAAACGCCCGGCAGCTCGATGCGCTGTTTTGCTTATGAAAACCGATATTCCCGCACGACGACTCACGATTTTTTGCGAGAACAACACGGCAGCAATGAAACGCGTATTGCTGTCGGGGTGTGCATTGTTTCTTAAAGCTACTATATTATGTTTTTATTGTATCACAATTGAAACAATTTTTCAAGTGGAATAAAGAAGATTTCTGATATATTTTGTGGGGCTTGTATTGATGGAAAAAATATTTGAAAATGCTCTGTGAACGGCCTCCCTTTGAGAGGCTATTTACCTTGCTGACGGTACATAGTTAATTAAAAAAGGGCGAGAGCTCACTCTGCCTAGAAAGAATCCGGATTCAATCCGGCAGGTACTGTCAAGAGAGCGATTACCGATCTGAAAAAACACGGATATATCAAAAGCGAACCGCGGTACCGGAAAAACGGTGCCAACAGTTCGCTTTTGTTTACTATCCCCAATTTTGAAAAATACCCTACAAACAAAGGATAAGTGTTTGTATGCGGTGGACTATGGGCTGGTTCACAGTGGACTGGGAAAGTGAACTATACACGATAAAGAAATAGATAGAACAGAAAAAGGAATATGCAGCATACCCAATATGGAGTCAGCGCTGATGTTCAATGCAGTACAAACCGCCGGAGCAGTTCACAGACCCGGAAGTTTTTCATGGGCTTTAATGCGGTATTATTGGGGGCTTACGTTATCATAAACACACGTTGCAGCAATAATTTCAAACAAATGTGCTTTCTCTGATTCACTTACCTTAAAGCTTTTGTTTTCTGACAGATTGCTGAATCCGCCATGTTCTGAGCAGTACATCCAAGTTGTATTTTCGGTAACAATCTTGTAGTCAAAATGGAATTTCCAAACATCCGGAATAAACTCTGCATCATTTATCAAGTTTGTAATATAATGCGAATCCTCGTCAGAAACTGGAAAAGAAATCCCATTATGCACTACCGATACAACAGCATCTTCGAAATCGGATGTGATCTTAGATGCATTTGACGAACATGAACTCATCGACAAAACGGAAGCGGTAATAAGCATCAAAAACATGCTTTTTACGAGCTTTTTCGCAAGTGTTCTTTTCATCTTGTTTCTCCTTGTTCAACTCTATGTAATGTAATATCTGCTCCATACTCTCCTGTCTGAGTTTGATAAGTAGTCATAACACGACAATAATATTGATTCGTACCAGAATCATAGTATAGGTCATATTTCTGACTGACTATTTTGAAAAACTCAATATTTTGGGTGATTTTCAAACATGCCGCTTGCAAAGCAGCGTTAATGGTATTGTTTTCTACCACGGGAGTTATCTTACTGTGATTTTTTCTTTTAAAAGATAATTGACAATTTAAATCAATCGTCCAAAAGACTGCTTTTTTTCGTACCAATGCAGGACTTCAATCCTTTAATTGCTCCTGACAACTCCGAATCGGTAAAAAATGCTTTGATACACTCATTTTTGGGGTCAGCCATCATTTCATTCTGAGAACTGTATTTGTCAACCCAATCTGTTATAATTCTAATCTTATACCCATCAATAATTGTAGCAAAACAATAATAATCAAACTGTACCGAACTCAGCATTTGTCTGTTTATTGTTATGCCGTCTACTTTCTTGACATATACCGTTTCCCTTTCTGCGTTTAATGAAAATTTGTTCGTGCTATCTTCTGTGACATACTTAACCGTGCTGTCTCCTACAATTTCTGTCATATCCGTAAATGAAGTGAAGCGTTGGGGATCATATTCTATATTAATTATAATTCCGCTCTTTAGCTCATATTGATAACAATTGGACTTATACGGTATTAATATTTGCTCAACATCTTCGGTGATCCTTTTGTCATGAAACAAATCTTCAATTTTCAACAATGCATCAGAATCAATGTTAGCATACCATTCAACATTTTCTGCTGTATAGCTGTCCATATACGAGGAAGGATCACGGGAACCTGTAAGAGCAAACATATAGAAATCACCCAAATTGGAGAAATATCCCGGTGCTTCACAATCATATATATATTCGGAATTGCTGTTTTCTCCGTTTTCCGAACCAGTCGAATCTACCATATTATCCATACCATTACTTTCTTCGGTATTCTTGGCAGATTGTAAACATCCGGTTAAGAACACGATCAAAAATAAGAAACATATTATAATTTTTTCATAATTATGATCACACCTTTCTTTATTTTTATGGATTTTTTATCCTGTTTCGCGAATTTGCTTTTTTACTGCATGTTTCAAATGAGTACTATCTATCCTATTTTATGATTATACAATACTTGATTCTGGCTAATTTGCAAGAAGACTGCGGCAACAATAAGACGCATATTGTTGTCGGACTTGCGACTTGTTTCCTACAGTTCTTTTCTTGTATTTTTATTGTATCATATTTTATCTTGTTTTGCAAGCGCAAAGAAATAGTATCCCGGAAAGTGTTTTCGATAAAAATTCTTGCATATGTCAGGATTATGTAATCAAATACGCCCCGTATTTTGTAAATTATGCTTTCCAATCGGCGGCAGCAAGGGATAACAAAGAGAGCCTCCCTTGTCAGGAGAGGCTCTTTTGTCAAGATATAAAAACGAAAAATTTCCCATAAGCTGACCCAACCGCAAAAAGCAGGGAGAAAAATCAAACCTCCGCCGCCTGCCGGACAGCCTTTCTCGAAAGACCCACCCGCCGGAAGAGCCGCCGTCTGACAACAATATACAGAATCAACTGCGCCACTGCCGTGACCATCCAGGAGAGCGGATAGGAGAAATAGAGGATCTCGAGGGTGTGGTAGGCGGCAAAGACGGTATAGATCCAGAGAATCCGCAGGCCGCAGACGCCGACGATGGTAATGATCATGGGCAGCGTGGAAGAGCCCATCCCCCGTAGAATGCCGGTAAGCACATCCATCAGACCGCAGAGGAAATAGGGCACGCAGATATAGAGCAGGCGGATCGCCCCATAGGAGGCGGCTGCCGCCGCATTCACATCCTCGGAGGCGGCAAAGATGCTGAGAAGCGGGGAACGGAAGAGATAGGCCAGTACACCGGCGCCAATGCCCACTCCGGTGACTAAAAGAAGGCAGCGGAGAGCCACCTTGGGAATTCGGTCGTAGCGCTCGGCCCCCACGGTCTGCCCCACAAAGGTCATAGCGGCACTGCTGAAGGAGTTCATCAGGGTATAGACAAAGCCCTCGATGGTCATGGCCGCCGTATTGCCCGCCACCAGCGCCATGTTGGAAAAGCTGTTCACCGAGCTCTGGATAATGACATTGGAGATCGAGAAAAGCGAGCCCTGCAGGCCTGCGGGAATGCCGATGGCCATCATGCGAAGGAGCTCTTTTTTGTGAATCGCCAGCCGACGCAGCTGAAAGCGGTAATCGGTCTTGCTTTTCATCATATAGATCACCACCAGAAGAGCCGAAACCAGTTGAGAGACCGAGGTAGCAATCGCGACTCCCGCCACCCCCATCTGGAAGCCCGCCACCAAAAGGATATTCAAAAGGATATTGACCACCCCGGCGGTGGTGAGAAAGACCAGCGGAATCTTGGTGTTGCCCGCCGCCCGCAGAATGGCTGCCCCGAAGTTATAAACCATACCCGCCGGAACGCCGATGAAATAGATGCGTATGTAGAGAGTGGCGTCGGCAATCACCGCGGAATCGGTATCCATCCAGCGGAGAAAATCCCCGCCGAAGAGGACGCCGATAATCCCCACCAAAACGCCGCCGATCAGCGAGACCGCCATGGCGGTGTGGACGCCCCGCCCGATGGCCTCCCGGTCCCGGGCAGGTCTACCCCGTTGTGCGGACTTGCTCCGATGGGGAGTCGCCG
>CAZGQH010000015.1:0-11866 GCA_964527575.1 uncultured Lachnospiraceae bacterium | reverse complement strand
GCTCGGCGATCTTCTCCGGCCCCTTGGTAATCTCCTCCACCAGACGCATGCCGGTCGCAGCCAGCGCCGCGTCGATGGCAGCGAGATCGGGATAGTCCCGGTGAAGCCGCTCCAGGCGCTCCCGCGAGCGCCCCAGCGCCGCATTCCGCTTTTCGGTAAAGGCCTGCTTTACCTTTTTAAGATTTTCTTTTCGGTAAGACATGCGCCAATCCTCCCTTTCTCTCTTCTTCCCTTACTTGAAGGAAGCACCGCCGGAAGACTCCGACGCCGTTTTCTGCTCCATCCGATCGTAACTCCGCTTGAGAGCCGCCTCAAAGAACTCGTTCACATCGAAGCTGCTCCGGTCGGACTCATGCTCGCGCTTTTCCCGGTAGGCGCCGAGGGCGGCGTTCACCTCGTCGGCGGTGGTGTAGCCCGCCTCCCGCCAGTTGAGAAGCACCTTGTTCATATAGGGAAAGGAGAAGTTTCCGGTGTTGTTCACCGTGATCTCATAGGCCATTTCCAGCATCTCGAAGGGGAAGTCCATCTGACACCAGCCCTCGATAAATTTCTTTTCCTTGGCACTGAAGGCCCGCTGGGAGAGCCCGGCGAGCTTCCGCACCTTTTCTTCCAGCGTATGCTTCTTTTCGGCATTCGTGATATAGGCCTCAATTTCGGCGTAGGAAGTGATCCCCTCGTTCACCATATTCGCCGCCACCTTCTCGATATAGGGCAGCGAGCACTTGCCGAGACGGCTGGCATAGGCAAAGAGGAGCAGGATCGAATCGTGGTCGAGGCGCAGATAATCCGAAAGCCCCAAAAGCCGGCTGATCTCCCGGGCGCCGAAGAGCTTGCCCGCAATGCGCTGGCACTCCTCAATCAGAAGCGAAAGGGAGGCGTCGCCGGCCATCAGGGCCTCGATCTCCCGGCCGGTATAGTTGGGCATACCCTCCCCGGTGACCACCGTCACCTTGTTGCCGTTTTCTCCGCTCTTGACCGAAACCTGCAGCTTTTTCTCCTCCCGAGGAGCGGGGACACTTCCCTCCTCCGCCGTCAAAAGGCCGGCGTTCTGCCAGAAAGCCAGCGCCTCCCCGATCCTCTCGGGAGTCACCGCGAAGCTCCGCGCCAGCGCCGCCGGGTCAAAGGACTCCCGCAGATTTTTGTCGGCACAGAGGAGAAGAAAGAGTCGAAGGGTCAGCGGGTCGGCCTTGTCGAGATAGGCGGCGGCCGCCGCCGGCAGCGCAAAGACCTCGCTGCCGTAAGAAATCGCAAGCTTCATGTTTCCTTTCCCTTCTTCATCCTCTTTAGCTTCCCGACCGATATTCCGCCGGCCTCTTATCGGCCGACGCTTTATTCGGCAGCCGGACTCTTTTCTTCTCTGCTGCGCAGCTCCAGGCAGAGCTGCATCAGAGAATCGCCGAGATAGACATTCTGCACCGAAGGCCCTCCGACCGGCGCCTCCGGGGGCCAAAACGCCGCAAGCGCGCTTTCGGAAAGCTCAATGTTGGTAAAATTCCAGATTCCCCGGATCCCGAGCGCCGCCAGACGCTCGGCCATGGCCTGTGCTTCCGAGGATGTCAGAGTGAGCACCGCCACATCCACCCGGTTGGCAGCGCAGAAGGCCTCCAGCTTTCCCTCGTCGTAGACTACACGGCCGCTCACCTGCTTGCCGATCACCGCAGGGTCCCGGTCGAAGATTCCCACAAGCTCCACGCCGCGGCTGAGAAAAAGATTGCCGGCCGCCATGGCGCGCCCCAGATTGCCCGCGCCGACGAGAATCGCCCGGAATTTTTCGTTCACGCCGAGAATCTCCGCCATTTCGGTGAAGAGATGCTTGACATTGTAACCGTATCCCTGCTGCCCGCAGCCTCCGAAACAGTTGAGATCCTGCCGGACCTGAGAGGCCGTCAGACCCATGCGCCCCGCCAGCTCTCCCGAGCTGATGCGGAGGATGTTCTCCTCCAAGAGCAGCTTCAGATGACGGTAATAGCGGGGCAGACGGCACTTCACCTGTTTGGACAGCGCAGGGCCTTTTGCCTTATACTCGTCTTCCACCGAAGCGTGTCACCCCTTTCCTGCGATTCCGAAGCCGACAGCAGCCAATTCTTCCGGAACCGCCAAAATCATAGTCAAATCGGTACCCCCACAGAGGTACACTCACGTAAGTCTACCCCTGCCAAGGCTTACCTCTGTCAAAATGCGTCCCTGTCAAAGTGCCTCTCTGCCAGGGTTCGCCCGCCAGGACTTGCCCACCAGGGTTTCAGAAGCGGGAGAGCGTCTCGGAGACATACTCCGCAAATTCCCGGCAGGTAGCGCCGGTGTCTCTGCCGGTAACGGTCAGCTTCTTTTCCTCAAACATGCAGAAGTCAAGCGCCTTCTCCAGTCTGGCCGCCCGGTCGTTATAGCCGATGTGATTGAGCAGCATCACGCCTGCCCGCAGCATAGAACAGGGATCCGCATACTTTGCCCTTCCCTCGGTGACCATCCGGGGAGCGCTGCCGTGAATCGCCTCAAACATGGCATAGCGCTTTCCGATGTTGGCGCTTCCCGCCGTGCCTACGCCGCCCTGAAATTCGGCTGCCTCGTCGGTGATGATGTCGCCGTAGAGGTTGGGCAGAACAAAGACCCGGAAGTCGCGGCGGCGCTTCTCGTCCACGAGTTTCGCAGTCATGATATCGATGAACCACTCGTCGGTGGTGATCTCGGGATAATCCTTGGCCACATCGAGACAGAGATTCAGGAACTTGCCGTCGGTGGTCTTGATGACATTGGCCTTGGTGACGATCGACACCCGGCCCTTGTTGTTGGCCCGGGCAAACTCATAGGCCAGCTTGGCGATCCGGCGGGTTCCCTCGGTGGTGGTCACGCAGAAGTCGATGGCCAGATCGTCGGTGACATTCTGACCCTGACTGCCCACGGCGTAGCTTCCCTCGGTATTCTCCCGGAAGAAGGTCCAGTCGATGCCCTGGGAGGGCACGCGGACCGGCCGCAGATTGGCGAAGAGGTCTAGCTCCTTGCGCATGGCCACATTGGCGCTTTCGATATTGGGCAGGCCGTCGCCCTGACGGGGCGTGGTCGTGGGTCCCTTGAGGATGACATCACACTTCTTCAGCTCGTCCAGCACGTCGTCGGGAATCGCCTTGAGGTGAGCAACCCGGTTTTCGATGGTCAGTCCCTCGATATCCCGGAACTCCACCTTTCCCTTCGCCACCTCGTCGGCAAGAAGCCCCTCCAGCACCCGGCGGGTCTCGGCGGTAATCACCGGTCCGATGCCGTCGCCGCCGCAGACACCGATGATAATCTTGTCAAGGGAGGCGTAATCCACCGTCTCGGTGGCGGCGTTGATCCGCTCCACCCGCGCAAGCTGTCCTTTTAACAGTGTGCGATACTTTTCTACCGCCGCTTCGATCTCTGTCGTGTAATCCTTCATCTCGAATACTCCTTTTGTGTCACCCGACCGCCGCTTGACGGTCAGACCGTGTTTTTTTTATCTTTGTTCGCAATATTCCTGCGAAGTCAAAATCCTTTTGTGCAACTTTATGGGAACTTCTGCCCAAGGGATGTCCTGTGGATAACTTGACTTATCTCTGTGTGTTTTCCACATTCTCCACAGGGATATCCACAAAATTGTCTGCCAAGGTAGGCTTTCCACAGGGGATTTTCGGAATACCGCAAAGTTTTCCACAGGCATTTTGTGGATTGTGTGGAAAACTATCCCCGAATCCCCAATTATGAAGATTGATAATTTTTTGTCAGATTTCGTCCTCTTTTCTGATTTTCAAGACGCGAATCCGAACAAAATTTTTGGTGTTTTGCCCAATCTTTTTTCCGTCTTTCGCAAGACGGGCAGGGGCAGGCATCCTTGCCGCACCGACTACTCCGGTTCTCGAGCCGACTGCTCCGGCTCCCGAAAAAAGACTCAGAAGCGGCCCCGCACGGTTGGCCGTGCGTTGAGGTCGCTGCCGGCGAGATGCCCCGCCTGATACTCGAAATAGCCCTGGGCACCGATCATCGCCCCGTTGTCCCCGCAGAGCGAGGGCGGCGGAAGGCAAAGCGTGATCCCGTGCTTTTCGGCAAATCCGGCCAGCGCCCGCCGCAGATGGGAGTTGGCGGCCACGCCCCCCGCTGCCACCAGCGTTTTGTAGCCGATCGTGCGGTTGGCTGTCTCCAGATGGGAGAGCACCGCCTGCAGGACCGCCGAAGTAAAGGAGGCGGCAAGATCGGGTACAGCCAGTTCCTCCCCCTTCTGCTTTAGGCTGTTCACATGATTGATGACCGCCGTTTTCAGCCCGCTGAAAGAAAAGTCAAGACTGTCCTTGAGGGCGGCCGAGGGAAAGCGGATCGCATCGGGATTCCCCTGCGAGGCCAACCGGTCGAGCTCCGCCCCGCCGGGATAGGGAATGCCCAAAACCCGCGCCACCTTGTCGAAGGCCTCGCCGATGGCGTCGTCCCGCGTCTTTCCCACCGTGACAAAGTCCACCGGCCCCCGCACGTCGATAAGGGAGGTGTGACCGCCGGAAGCTACCATGGCAAAAAAGGGAGCTTTCAGGTCGGGATACGCTAAGTAGGCCGCGGCCACATGGCCGCGGATATGGTTGACCGGGATCAGGGGAAGTCCGTGGGACAGAGCAAAGGCCTTGGCGAAATTCACCGCCACCAGAAGCGCCCCGATCAGCCCCGGCTCGGAGGTGACCGCCACGGCATCGAGCTCCTCTACCCCGATCCCGGCCTCGGCCAGCGCGGCGTAGGTCAGCCCCGAGATCGCCTCGATATGGGCGCGCCCGGCAATTTCGGGCACCACGCCGCCGTAGAGCGCGTGAACAGCCACCTGTGAGGCGGTCTTATTCGCAAGAATCACCCGCTCTTTGTCGGAAAAGGAGACCACGGCGACCGAAGTCTCATCACAGGAGGATTCAAAAGACAAGATCCGCATGGGCTCGTCCTCCCTTTACAAATCAGAATGAAGCCGTACCGCACCGCTTTTGGCGAAAACGGCGGAAATAGATTGGTTTTGCAGCAAGAACAGTGCCGACAATTCAAAAAATATCAAAGTTCTTTTTTCATAATAAGCGCATCCTCCACCGGGTTCCGGTAGTAACGCTTTCTTCTTCCCACCGCAGCAAAGCCAAAGCTCTCGTAGAGCGCGATGGCAGGAATGTTGGAAGCGCGTACCTCCAGATAGAGGACCTCCACTCCCTCGCGGCACAAGACTGCCTCTCCCTCGCGCAAAAGCGCCGAGGCACAGCCCTGCCGCCGGCAGTCGGGATGCACCGCCAGATTGAGAACCTCGCCCTCGGGGGGAAGGATCAGCAGCATAAGATACCCGAGGGGCTCTTCCCCCAGGGTGAGAAGGACGACATGCTCGGAGGCAAGCGTTTCTTTCAGCATTCCCTCGCTCCAGGGATCGGAAAAGGAGAGCTTCTCCAAATCGGCAAGACGGCGAGGCAGCTCTTTCTCTTCCCGATGACGGTTGTAAGCAATCGTCATCGCTCAATTTCCGTCCGGCGTTTCGTCGGTGACCGGAGTATCGGTGGTATCTTCCGGACCGGTAGTATCGGCGGTGCCGGCGTCTCCCAACGCTTTTTCCAGATATTTTTCGGCAAAACGGGCGGAGATGGCGACAGAGGATCGGTCGCTGTCCGAATAGACATAATAATCCCCGTTGTCGCAGCGGACGAGATACATCACATAATAGAGGTAGCCGTAGGTCGGGGAGGTGAAATAGAGCCGGTAGGTGTCAAGAGGAATCCCTCCGTTCTCAGCGCTGTAGCGCTTTCCATCGAGAATCTCCTCCACAAAATCGTCCGCCACCGGCAGGCTATCATTCTTTAAGGACAGAAGTGACATCGTAATCTCGTCCGCCTCATCGGTGCAGACATAGACGCAGTCGGTATCAAAGGAGGCAAGGTCGGGCAGCAGCGTGCTGTTGCTGCTGTAATAGACATTTCCCTCCCGATCGGCAAGATACCGGTCGGGATCCAGTTCCATCAGCACCCCATAGGCATTGTAATAGCCCATCTTGTAGATGCCGTCTTTCGAATCGGTCTTACCGTAGGGCTTCTGCCCCCGGCCGGTCACCACATAGCGGGCAGCATATTCGGGGGTCGCTTTCATATACATCACCCCGTCCTCTCGGACAAGCATGCCGTCTTCTTCGGTGAATTTTACCGTCTCACCGGCCGCCAGAAGAAGGGCTGCGCCCACCACAAGCGCCACCAGCAGCACAACAATTCCCCCGCCGAGAAGCCAGTACTTCAGGGTAAGGGTTTCGCCCGGCGCCTTGCTCTTTTTCTTCTTTTGTTTCTTTTTAATTTCTGCCATGTTCTTTCCCACTTGATTTTAACCCCGCGGCGGCCCGGCCGTACTCAATAACCGAACTGGCCGCCCAGACTGTCGTCGTTGATAATCCAGTCCCGCACCCGGACAACCCGGTATTCCTCGGCAGTCAGCCGGAAAACCACGGTGGAGATGCCCGAATTGATAATCAGCCGCTTGCACATCATGCAGCTGTCGATTTCCCGCTCCAGCTCCCCCGATTCGGCGTTCAGCCCGGCGATATACATGGTGGCATCGATCATCTCCTCCCGGGAGGCAGAAATGATCGCATTCTGCTCCGCATGAACCGAACGGCAGAGCTCATAGCGCTCCCCCCGGGGAATGTTCAGCGATTCCCGGGTGCAGAAGCCTAAATTCGTACAGTTTTTCCGCCCCCGGGGCGCTCCATTGTAGCCGGTGGCGACGATGGCATCGTTCTTCACGATGATCGCCCCGAATTTGCGGCGAAGACAGGTGGCGCGCTTCGCCACCGTCTCGGCGATATCCAGATAATAATTGGGCTTGCTGACTCTTTCCATAACAACCTCCCCATTCCGGCTTTTTGACAGGTAGTCCCGGCCTGACAAAAAGTTCCGCAGGATCTTTCGGCAAAGCTCTTTTCCGGAAAGCTCCTTTCCGAATATACTTCGCCAGTATCCCATTTTCATTATATTATAAAGCAAGTAGAGCGTCAAATCAAGAGGAGGCGGGGAAAGTTAATTATTTTGTTACACCTTCCCCGTCAAAAGCCGGCGTGAACGAGGTACTCTGAGAGGAAAAATCCTGAAAATAGCCGGAAAAACCGCATTCTTTTACGAAGGCCGCCACCGATTCATACTCAAAGCGAGTGAGCCGGCGTGCCGGTCCCGACCGGCCGTTGGGGGTGTATTGGCTCATCAGGGAAAGAAGGATATCCTCCGGCAAAAAGTGCTCTCTGAGCTGTCCGATCGCCCGCAGGCTGTCCGCGCGGTGGCCGGGCAGGACAAGATGACGAACAAGAAGGCCTCTTTTCAACAGACCGTTCTCATCAAGGACCGGCCTTCCCACCTGAGAGAACATGAGGGGCAACGCCCGCCCTGCCACAGCGGGGTAATGCGCAGCGCCTGACAGGGCGGCGGCCAGTGTCGGATCGGCATACTTCCAGTCGGGAAGATAGATATCCACCAAACCGTCGAGAAGAGTCAGCATCTCCTCGCTCTCATAGCCCGAGCAGTTGAAGACGATCGGCAGCCCAAGCTCAGCTTTGACCGAACGAAGAAGCGGAGCAAGTTTTACCACATAGGGATCGGCGGTCACAAGGTTGATGTTGTGAACGCCCTCCGCCTTCAGCTCAAACAGAATCTCGATAAGGCGGGCAGGCTCCACCCGTACCCCTTTTTCCCCCCGGCTGAGCTCATAATTCTGACAGTAACCGCAGCGAAGGGTGCATCCGGCAAAAAAAACTGCCCCCGAACCCCTTGTTCCCGAAATACAGGGCTCCTCCCAGAAATGGGGGGCGGCCCGGCCGATAAAAAAGCCCTCGCCGGCAGGTGCGCCGCAGAATCCCGCTTCGACCGCACGATCCCGGCCGCAGCGCCGGGGACAGAGCGTACAGATTGCCATCGATGCCTCCTGAAAATCTCTCTTGTCCGGCAAGAATGCCGGATTTCCCGGCAGGGATGCCGGGCAAAAGAAAAAGCCGCGACACGGCTTTTCTCCTTATTTTTCTTCGCTTTCTCTTTTCCCTCTTATCTCTTCTTTCAGAAAGGGGCGTCCACTGTCTTTTATATAAAGAAAAAGGAGGAATACAAAAAGAAAAAGCCGCTGCGCGGCTTTTTCTTTTTTGGGGTGAGTAAAGAGATTCGAACCCTCGACCTTCAGGGCCACAACCTGACGCTCTAACCAGCTGAGCTATACCCACCATATGAACCTTCTTCTGTTCTCCGCCGCTCGTCACGCCAAACAACAAAAGAAAGGCTGGCGTATCCAGGGGGATTCGAACCTCCGACCTACTGCTTAGAAGGCAGTTGCTCTATCCGGCTGAGCTATGGATACAGAAAGGAAGGGACTAACCGGCGGTCTAGACCGGCTTCGCCCCAAGATACAGGTGGAGCGGGTGATGGGAATCGAACCCACACGACCAGCTTGGAAGGCTGGGATTCTACCATTGAACTACACCCGCATTCACATTGCTTCAATACTATAGCACAATGCTCCGTGTTTGTCAAGCCCCAATTTGACTTTTTTTCTCTCTTTTTTTCTTTCCTATGCTGTTTTCTCCCTCTCACAGGGGTGCACACCTTCTCGTTTCCCGATCCCACGGCAGAAACGGGCCGCCGCCGATTTCACAAAAAAGCACAGAAAAGACAGGAGAATGGCCAAAAAAGCCGCAAGAACGGGATTGCTTTTTTATTTGTTTCATGTTATAATCTTTTTGTATGGAGTTTTGTGCGACAAGGGAGGAAGTCCGATGGAAAACCGGCCGCTCGCCGATCTTCTGCGCCCGAAGGATTTTCACGAGATCGCGGGACAGAAGCATCTCTTCGGTGAAAAAGGTGTCGTTACCGGCATGTGCAAAAACGGCTACATCACCAACATGATCTTCTTCGGTCCCCCCGGTACAGGAAAAACCACTGCCGCCAACATCTTAGCCGAAAAGAGCGGCATGAAGATTCACCGTCTGAATGCCACCAGCGCCTCGCTTTCCGATGTGAAGGCGGTCATCGCCGAAAGCGGCGGGCTCTTTTCCCAACGCGGTACCCTGCTCTACCTCGATGAGATCCAGTATTTCAACAAGAAGCAGCAGCAGTCGCTCCTCGAATTCATGGAGAGCGGGCAGATCACCCTCATCGCCGCTACCACCGAAAACCCCTACATGTATGTCTACAATGCGATCCTCTCCCGCTCGGCAGTCTTTGAGTTCAAGCCGGTCAAGGCAGAGGACATGCTGGAGAGACTCGAGACCGCCCTTTCCTTTCTGAACGAACGGGAAAAAGCGGACAAGACTGCCGAAAAGGAAGTGCTTCTCTATATCGGCGGCTGTGCCGCCGGGGATGTGCGCCGTGCGATCAGCCTCTTAGAGCACGCCTACTTCTCTTCCGAGAAGGTCATCACCAAAGAGAGAGTGGCTGATTTCACGCCGAAAACCGTGGGTAACTTCGACAAGGACGGCACCACTCACTACGATCTCGTATCGGCACTGCAGAAATCGGTGCGGGGCTCTGATCCCGACGCCGCAGTCTTTTACCTTGCCCGCCTTCTTGAGGGCGGGGATCTGATCGGTGCCTGCCGCCGCATCTCCCAGATGGCAAGTGAGGATATAGGACTTGCCTATCCCATGGCAGCTGCCATTACCGACGCCTGCGTCAACGCCGCCCTGCGACTGGGCATGCCCGAAGCCGCCGCCCCCCTCTCGAACTGCATCGTCATGCTGGCCACCGCCCCAAAATCGAACAGCGCCATGACCGCCTATCTGGCGGCCAAGGAGGCCATTGAGGCGGGTAAGGGACAGATCATTCCCTCCCACCTCCGACAGACCGAACTCTTTAACGGTTACCGCTTCCCCCACGATTATCCCAACCACTGGGTTAAGCAGCAGTACCTCCCTGACGATCTTGCCGGTGCCGTATTCTACCGTTTCGGAGACAACAAAACCGAAGCCGCTGCCGCCGAATACTGGCGGAAAATCAAAGGCGAGGACAAATAGACCCGGATAAAAATGCACCCCTCCACCACCCGCGAAAATAATCGGAAAGGTAAAATCGAGATGACACGGAATTCATTACCCGAGAAGGTTCTCGAGACCGCCGCCAACGAAAGCAACATGCCCCCTGTGTCTGAGGATCCCAAAAGTGAAAAAAAGCGCCTGAAAAAAGAAGCCAAGCAGCAGAAAAAGAAGGCCAAACAGAAGAAGAAAGAGGGACGGCGGGTGAGAACCATGCCTCCCATGAGCGTTTTCATGCCCTATGTCATGAAGAAGCGCAACGACGCCTGCAACCAGTTCGCCGAGGAATTTGATATCGCCGCAGCAGAAGACTACATCTATAAAAAGCGCAAGGAAGGCCTCAAGGGCTTCGGCTTCATGCACCTGATCATCGCCGCCTATGTCCGGTCGCTTGCCGAAAAGCCGGGAATCAACCGCTATATCCGCGGCCAGCGGGTATGGTCCCGCAACAACATCGAAGTCATGCTCACCATCAAGCGGGAAATGAAGCTCAACGCCGATGACACCTGCGTCAAGTTCTTCCCGGAGCCTACCGACACCGCCGAGGAAATCTATTACCGCATCGAAGAAACCATCCGGGAGGCAACCGAAAATACCAATACCGATTTCGATAAGACCGCCCGTGCTCTCACCCGTATCCCCCGCTTTGTCATCCGGGGCACGGTCGCTCTGCTCCAATTTCTCGACTATTACGGTCTGCTTCCCCGTTTTCTCACCAAGGTCAGCCCCTTCCACGGCTCGCTTTTCATCACCTCCATGGGCTCGCTGGGCATCCGGCCGATCTATCACCACATCTACAATTTCGGCAATGTGCCGGTCTTCGTCTCCTTCGGCAAGGTGGAACGGGAAAACGTTCTGAATGCCGACGGCACGGTGGCACAAAAGCGCACCATCGGTCTGAAGGTGGTCTGCGATGAGCGGATCTGCGACGGCTTCTACTATGCCTCCTTCTTCAAATCGATCAAAAATTATTTCTGCAATCCCATTCTTCTGGATGAACCCCCGGCCGTGGTTGTCGAGGACATCCCCTGACCCGGTTGTGACCCCCGCCCTGCGCGGGTAGCAAATACAGATTTCAACAAAGAATTCCAAGGAGAGTATGACAATGAACTATCTGAAGGAACGAATCGGTGAGGTCATCAAAAAGCTGAATGACCGCATCGTTGTCGACACCGAAAAGATCACGGGCATCGAAGTCTATGCCTGCGATTACAAAAACGGCGCCAATACCCCTCCCGCCGACGCGGAGTGGAAGCCCTTTGAGTGGGGTGCCACCTTCGGCGGCACCCACGAGTGGCACGGCTGGTTCCGTGCGAAGCTTGTAGTTCCCGAGCGGATGCGCGGCAAGCATGTGGAACTTCGCAACTGGGTCTCCCGCGCCTGGCCCCAATTCATCACCTATCTGGACGGCAAGACGATTCAGGGCGGCGACGGCAACCACACCGACTTCCCTCTCGACCCCGCGAAGTATGAGTACGATCTTCTTTCCTATGTCTATGTAGGTTATAACTCCGACATTTCGGAGTATTGCCCCGAGCTCCGCGTCATCGACACCGAGACCAAGAAGCTCTACTGGGATCTGCGGGTGCCCTTCGACGTGATGGGCTACACCAAGCCCGAGACCTACGATTACTGCCGCATCCGCACCGCTCTCAACGAGGCGATCAACCTTCTCGACCTGCGCACGACCGGCACCGAGGAGTATGCCGAGAGCGTCCGGAAGGCCGACGCCTACTTACAGGAGCACTTCTATAACGAGGTCTGCGGTCCCCAGGAGGCCAATGTGGTCTGCATCGGCCACACCCATATCGACGTGGCCTGGCTCTGGCCCCTCCGCCAGACGAGAGAGAAGGCACAGCGTTCCTTCTC
>CAZGQH010000014.1:0-11929 GCA_964527575.1 uncultured Lachnospiraceae bacterium | reverse complement strand
CGCCCTTGGAATCCTCCTGATTGGGCGCGCCCGCCTTGATCTGCAGGGTATATCGGCTGCCGCCTTGGCTGCCGAAATCAATGTCCTTGTAGAGCGCGTAGCAATTTTTTTGCGTGTAAGCCATATGATCGTCTTCCACCCGGGCGGTAGTCGTGCTGTAATCCAGTCCGCTCATCCATTGGGTCGCCAGCATAGGCGGATAGAGCCTCTCCTTGATGACCACTCCCATCGTCTGCGTCGTTGACCACCATAAAAAGCGCAGTATATCGTCGCCGTCTGATACATCGCCGCTATAGCGGATCTGAATACTGTAAAAGCTGTCCGCCTCCAGATCCACTGTATAGATCATTAATCGGCACCCCTCTGTCGGGGTGAACTGCTGAGATTCCACCGCGTCCAGCGTGGAAGCGCAGTCAGTAAGCAGAGTTCCGTTAAAGCTGACCGAAAGATCGCTTTCTTCTCCGGTATATTCAAAGATCAGCTGGTATTTTTGTCCGTAATGAGGCAGAATCCGTCCGTTCAGAGAAAGCGTATAGCTGCTTTCCACTCCCTCGGCGGGAAGAGTATCCTTATTAAAACGGAAATTGACTTCCTCAGCGGTAAAAGCGGCGGTCTGTCCGTCCCCAAAGGAAACGGTTGCCGAAAGACCGCTTCCATTGGCTGTCTTTCCGGGGGTAGGTGTCACATATTCCCCCACAGGCGCCAGCAGTTTTTCCCGCACAGTGCCTGCAAAGTCATTCACATGCGCTGAAAGATCGAGTACAGCGCCTTCGGTTACGGCAAAGTTTCCTCCCAAGGAAATGGACTTGGCTCCCTCACTCGACTTTCCGGCAGGAGAAGCAATCACGGTATCAATGAGAATAGGCGATTCTTGATCGCTGTAGAAGGTTTTGAGAATGGTATAGGTTATCACACCGTCAGAGGGACGGTAATCCACCTCCGCCCAGTATTTAGGATAGTAGAGCGTAACCTTTAAACGATCGCCGACGCCCACATTGCTGTCGGCAAGACAGGAAGGACCCAGTGTAATCGTTTTATCCGGAACATTCAGCGCAGCGCCTGCCAACACATCATGGATAAACCAACTGACCGGCGCGGTCATATAAGTCACATAACCCCGATTCCAAAGGTTCTGTGTCCACATATACCCTTGGCGCAGGTCTACCAGCATGGTATGCAGCAGCACCTCCAAGCCATCCTCAAGGTAACCAGCCTGAATCGCCGCCATCCCACCGTAGCTGTCCAGATAAAAGGGCCAGCAGCGTGAACCGGCGTTGTCCATATCCTGACCGGTGCGCAGATTATAGACCTTAGGCGCATAGTAGTCATTGCTGCCCTGAATGGAGGTTCGCAGGAAGGTGTTCATATGCGATACAAACTGATCAAAGGGAACAACATCCCCTCTGCCGCTGTACCGGCTGATAAACTGACCTGCCATAGCGCCGGAGAACATTACCTCCGATCGGATGGTGCCGCTACCGCCGTTCGAAGCGATGTACCTGGCGTCGCTGCCGAAAGCGTAATAGCCGCTCAGCCCCAGCGATGACGAATGCTCTCCATACAGCTTGTTCACATCGGCATAGCTTAGTGCAAATTCATTCTGATAGTCATTAGAAAGTGTTGTATCCCCCAAGAGTGCCGCCCAATCTGCCGCTATATCCAGCATATTCAGCCAGACCGTACCTGAGAAGATTAGAATTTCCGGATGCGAATAATCATCGTAGGTAGTGTTATAGTTGGGAATATGCGTACCCGAAGCGTATTTGGTCTTGAGAAACGCCATAGAGGTCTTCATCACATCATAATAGGTATCCAAATAGCTCCTATCTCCGGTCTGCGCGTAATAATTCCACATCTGCACCATCCAAGCGCCGGCATTGTCGATCATACTGCCCGCCGGGGTGGGATTGACCTTGTTTTCAGGGTCGGAATCGGACATTCCGTGATAATAATGCACATCGAAATGCTGAATTTCACCGTCCGCTCCGGTGACATTGGCAAACTGAAGGTTCTCTTTGAGATTCAATGAGGGAAAGAGCTTTTCATAAAAAGGATGCGAACTCATTTTCTGATCCATCGTCCCGCCGTAGCCGCCCATTTCTCCCTCCAGCGTAGAGAAATTGCCCCGTTTGTTCAGTACGCCGTTAGTGTAAAAGGTATAACCGCTGTTGATCTCCTTAAAGATCAGCCAATCGGGCAATGAGCTGTTCAGCATTGGCTGATGCCACTGGTCAATGCCCTTTCGAATGGAATCCCTTGCGCCGATGGCATAAGCTGTCAGCTCTTCGATGGTCGAAAAGCTATTGTGATAATACTTGTTGTAGTCGCAGCCCTCCATCTTATTTATGGAAGTGTATTGCGCTTCGGTCATTTCAGGCATGAACCAGGACACCATGAAGCGCAGGGTTTGGCGGCTGCCGGCAGGTACAGTGGTCATTACCGAAACGGCACTGCCATTGGAAGTGGAACGGCTTCCGCCCCTGACCGCTGTCGAAAGAGGTACTTCATTCTCATCAAATGCCGAAAGCACGCCGCTTTGTGTGTATGAATTCAGCGCGGAGGAATCATTGACATTAAAATTCTTTAAAATCGTCACGGTACAGTCATCGTTCTGCTCCGCTAAGATCATAAAGCTGTTGTTGTAGTTCTGAAAAGTGGCTTTTTGGGGAAGGAGTTGCTCTTTGGCGTACTGAAGCACGCCGGTATAAGTCACGCCGCCGCTCTCCACCGTTACCCCCTTGGCATAAGTGGCAGGCACATCCATATCATGCCACTCGGAGGATTCGCCGTCCAAATTGGAGGGTTTTTTTACAGAGGTGTCCCGAATCCCTCTACCGATCACATCTCCCCAAGTAAGAATGGCGCTCATTTCCTTGGCGCTGTTGCTGTCATTGTAAAGCTCCACCTCGTAAAAAACCACGGGAAGACAGCTGTTCTTTACATCCTGCGCCACTACGCCGGAATAAGCGGAAAAGCCCATGTCGGCAGCTCTTGCGGCGCTGTTTTCAAAATCTATCGCTACGGTAGGCCATAATCCGGTATAATAACTGTCGCTGTAACCCTTCATTCCATAGACGGTATCGCCGTCCCGCTGCAAACGGACAGCGACAGACCCATCGTAAACGCCTACCAAAAAGCCGTCCGGTGAATCCACAAAGGATTTATGAATGTTGTTGATGCAGTTTCGGGTAACCCGTCCGGTAGGGTCGATCTCATAGTAGCCGACGCCGGCGCCTCCCAGCGCAACGCCTGACGGTCCCGATAAGTTCTTGATTCGCATATAGCTTTCCTCTTTCGTATTCCGGCCCTCCGCTTTTCCTTCGGCGGCAGCCAATGGAAATCCTAAAAGGGGAGACGCCCCTATTGTCAGCGCAAGCAGCGCGGAGAGCAGTCTTTTGTTCAGGTTTAACATAAAATTTCCGTCCTTTCCTTGTTTCTGATCTCATTATAACAAAGCCTCACTTGACAATACAAGAAAAAAGTTTTATAATATAAGACAAAAGTTTGGATTTTCGGAGGGTTTTATGATATACGAAAGGTCACGCTCGGAGCTGCAGCGTTATCTCTATGTAGGTCATACACGCAATCTTACCTTCGGGGATCATATGCACTCCAGTTTTGAATTCATGACGGTGACAAAGGGCGCCACACAGGCTGTGCTCTCTGGTATATCCTATACGCTTCGGGCGGGACAGGCGATGCTGATTCTTCCCAATCGGGTACATCGTTTCGCTGTCCCTGAAGGCGCGGAATCGGAAAATATTACGGTCATTTTTTCTCCTGATTATGTAAAAGATTTCTATAGCGTTGTTAGAGGCTGTGATTTTCAGAAGCCGGTCTTTAACTATACGATGTATGATACGCTTCTGTCGTTGGACGCCAGTCGGCTCTTTCATTGTATGAGCCGGCTCTATGGAATCTGTGCCGAAGCATACGAGGTCTGCGAACCGACTGTTTCCGAGCAGCGGAATGATCCGCTGGTACGCAAGATCGCCGATTATATTTACGAGCATTACGAAAGCGACATAAATTTGGATTCCCTTGCTAAAGAACTTGGTTATAACTATTGCTACCTTTCCGATTTTATTAACTCCAGATTCGGAATGAATTTCCGCAATCTGCTCAACAGCTACCGCATAGATTTAGCTCTTACCCTGCTGCGTACTACAGAACTTTCTGTCACTGAGATCTCAGGACGCTGCGGCTTTTCCTCGCCTCGCAGTTTTAATCGGGCGTTTCGAAAGATCCAAGGAATTAGTCCAAGAGAATTAACCTACGCCAAGATATAAAGTCTGTATTTACATGTATTGAACCAGCAGTAACGGAAACTGTCCATGCAGAGGTGATCTTCGTATGAGAAATCGGAAGCATTATTGCTGTCTCACAGCTCAGATGACAACTACCGAATAGCAACAGTGCAAAAGAAAAAGGCATTCCGATACATGGAATGCGCTTGAAAAACGATCCATATAAGATTGAAATAGTTATCGAGTAAATATAAATAACGGGTTCTCCCCATTTTCTGTGGTAGTATGCCGTGTTAACAAAAGACTCCGGCGATAGACAGACTTTTCTTGAATAATTGCCATAATACATACGGGTGATAAAGAACAAGCGGGAACGCAGATATATAAAATAACAATTAATAGATCCGGAAAGGAGTGTGAAGCATGTCATCGTACAGCGAGCTTATCAAAAACTTTGAAAAAATAAGAGCGTATATGCGCGAATTTTATGTTTACGGATTTAAGAGCCGTGACGGTTACCAGGCCAAGAGTGCGCGTTCCTATGATGATGAGCGTCGGCGAATCGGGAGCTGGCTTGGCGATCATATGGGCTTCGTTCGAACTCCGGAGGGTAAGAATGTTTTTATTTCGATCGACAGCCGTACGATCCGGCATAATCCTTTGTACAACGCGTGGAAAGCAAAGAGCTTTACCGACGGCGACATAACGCTGCATTTCATTATTTTTGATATACTTCACGAACCGTCAGTGAAGCGAACAGTTTCCGAGTTGCTTCAGGAGATCGACGAAAAATATCTGTCGGGGTTTGAGAATCCGATGATGTTTGACGAGTCCACCGTCCGTAAAAAGCTGAAGGAATACGGCGAGGCGGGTATCATCGCGGCAGAAAAAGAAGGTCGTAAGGTGTATTACCGTCGAACCGAAAGCCCCGATATCTCCGATCTTAACGACATTCTGCATTATTTTTCGGAAGTTGCGCCCTGCGGTGTGATCGGATCGTTTATCCTGGATAAAGAAGAATCCGACACCGATGCATTCTCCTTCAAGCATCATTACATAACCGGAGCGATGGACAGCGGCGTTCTTGTGGCGCTTTTCACTGCAATGAGAGAAAAGCGAGTTGTAACTATAACAAATCTCGGCCGCCGAAGCGATCTTCCCAGGCGAAATCGCATCGTTCCTCTTCGTGTCTTTATTAGCGCACAAAACGGCAGACAACATCTCTTGGCGTATCTGCCCGATTATAATGCGTTCCACTCTTACCGTGTGGATTATCTCTCGCATGTGAAACTCGAAGAGCCTACTCCTCGCTTTGACGAGCTTCGTGCGGAGCTTGACCGGATGCAGAGCAAAATGTGGGGAGTCAGCGTGAAGCGGAACAGGTGGCGCACAGAGCACCTTGAGCATGTAGAATTTACGGTCAAGATAGATGACAATGAAGCGTATATTGTCAGGCGTCTTGAACGGGAGAAGCGTGTCGGAACGGTAGAAAAGCTGGACGAGCATACATACCGTTTTTCGGCGGATGTCTATGATACAAGCGAAATAATCCCTTGGATCAGAACCTTTATCTGCCGCATCGTAAAAATGAACTTTTCGAATCGTAGTGTTGAAAATCAATTCAAAAAAGATCTGGAAGCCATGTACCAAATATATGGTGTCGAAGAGGAGATGACGGAATGATATTCAGCGAGCTTTACTCTGTATACTACAATACAATCGCCGCTATCATTTCCAGCAGCATCGACGGTGAGCATTCCGAAAAAAAATTGCAGAAAATTGTCGCTGAGCATGCGTTCGGCGAGAGTGTACTTACGATTATGCCCTCACTGAGAAACGAAAAATGGCAGCTTTTACACGCCGATATGACGACCTCATTTGAGCACAAACCAACAATGCCATTGACAACACTTCAAAAGCAGTGGCTGAAGGCGATCTCGCTCGATCCCCGCGTTAAGCTGTTCGGCGTGGAGTTTCAGGGCCTTGATGATGTTGCGCCTCTTTTTACTCCGGCAGATTATCGCGTATACGATAAATACAGTGACGGAGATCCCTTTGAGGACGAGAAATACATCAGACATTTCAGAATGATTTTGGAGGCTATCCGGCAGGATACGCAGATCCGATTTGAAATGATCAACCGAAAAGGCAATACGATGTTTGTCAGATGTCGTCCCTTGCGGTTTGAATACTCTGAAAAGGACGATAAATTCAGAGTGATTACGGCGGGATCGCGTTCTGTATCAACGGTCAACCTGGCCAGAATCAGATCGTGTGTTCTCTATACAGGAGACAGACAGCTGGTCGGCGAGGAGCACGAAATACGACACGATACGATCACTGTCAAGATAGTCGACGAGCGAAATGCGCTTGAACGGTTCATGCTTCATTTTGCCCACTTTGAAAAGCAAGCCGAGAAATTGGATAAAAAGCATTATCTCGTAAAAATCAAATATGTTCACGAAGACGAATCGGAAATGGTGATAAGAATTTTGTCCTTTGGACCCATGGTCGAGGTTATAGGATCAGAATCCTTTAAAAATTTAGTCATCGACAAGCTGAAAAAACAGAAAAGCTGCGGACTCAAATAAGAGTTCGCAGCTTTTTTTCCGTGAAAAACGGCTGATAGCATGGTAAAATATGCTTGCAAGGTTACTCGGGGCGGGTGTTTGAGCTTATCCTTCACCGCGGTGCACGAGGATATTCCAAAGTGTATGTCAGAAGAACGCTTGCGCACCGAGCTTGTACAGCTCTATTTCGCGGGTTCGAATCCCGCCGTGCGTCGCAAGACGTGTCGCCAGTGGATTGGTTTGTCCTTCGGGACGCAAAAAACGGTACGCGCAAGCCGAGCTTGATCGCGTGCAGGAATGTTTTGTTCCAAGATCCGTTATCATTCTGCAGGGATAGAAAAGCCTGACTTTTCTGCCGAAGCAATGCAAAAGCAAGCCTTGCCTGAGAGTGGATACCGTGTTTTTCAAATCGGCGCCAAAAGACCTCTTTCCGCACCGTGCCGGGGACACTTAAGCTATCAGCCGCTGCTTTTGCATGAATGATGGTGTAACGACACGGCTGCCTATAAGGAGGAATACATATAATGAAAAAAACGATTATCAATGAAAATCAAAAGGGGTTTCTCTTCAAAAACGGAAAGTATATCAAATTGCTCGACGCGGGCAAATATTATCTGTTCGGTGGCAAGGAGATTGAGATTTCCGATCTGGAACAGCCCATTACTTGCGGAAGATGTCCCCTCGAAACACTGCTTGCAGACAAAAGCATTGCCCGTCAGGTGGCAGTAGTAGAAGTCGGAGATGAGGAACTTGCACTTCACTATGTGAATGGTAAGTTTTCGTCTGTACTTCGTCATGGAAAATATGCTTTTTGGTCGGTTATGGATCGGCACGAATTCAAGCGCGTGGATATCTCAAATCCCACAGTGGATGAGTCAATTCCCGCGTACATCTTCTCAAAAATTCCTCAGATCTTCTACACAAAAATTGAGGTCGCCGAATATCAGAAAGCAAGACTATTCTTCAATCAGAAGCTGGAGCGAATTCTGGATGCAGGCACATACTATTTCTGGAAAACACCCGTTAAGGTGGAGGTAGGATTTGTGGATGTCCGTCTGACACAAATGGACATCACCGGTCAGGAAATCCTGACGGCGGATAAGGTTTCACTCCGTATCAATTTTGTCTGCCACTATCGTATTACCGATTATGTCAGAATTCTGACCGAGATCGACGATTTTGCAGAACAGATGCATGTGGCGGCACAACTTGCCCTGCGTGAATACATTGGCAAATACAAGCTGGATGAGATTCTTGAAAACAGGGCGCAGATGTCCGAGTTTGTATTTGCCAAACTAAAAGAAAAGGAAAAGGATCTGTTCGTAGAAATTACGGATGCAGGTGTCAAGGATATTATTCTGCCCGGAGAGATCCGTGAGATTATGAACACGGTCCTTGTCGCCGAAAAGCGCGCACAGGCCAATGTCATTACGCGCCGCGAAGAGGTTGCCTCCACCCGTTCTCTTTTGAACACGGCAAAGCTGATGGACGAAAATCAGACACTTTACAAGCTTAAGGAGCTGGAGTATGTAGAGCGCATTTGCGAGAATGTGGGCAACATTTCGCTGAACGGTAACGGCAACATTCTTTCCCAGCTCACCGAAATTTTGAACGGAAGCAATGGCTGATCGGAGTGCGGTCGGGCGGGTTGTCTTTCGAACATATGCCCGACCGCAGAGTATGAAAGGAGAATGACATGATAGAGATAATCGGACATTTTAATACCGCCAAGTGCTTTGCCTCTACCCTTGAGGATGGAGCACGTGAGCAGATCAAGGCGGTGTGCGATACCGAGGCGTTTTCGTCCTCGAAGATCAGAATAATGCCCGATGTTCACGCGGGCAAGGGCTGTACCATCGGTACAACTATGACGATAACCGACAAGATTGTTCCCTCGATGGTCGGCGTGGATATCGGCTGCGGAATGTACACCGTGTATCTTGGCAACATCGACATTGACTTTGAGAAGGGCGATGAGGCGGCGCACTACATACCCTGCGGCAGAAATGTGTGGGAGGGCAGGCAAGAGCGTTTTGATCTTACGCAGTTTCGTTGTTACAGAAGTCTCAAGGATACCAAGCGACTTGAGCGAAGCCTCGGAACGCTGGGAGGCGGCAATCACTTCATCGAGATTGATGTAGATGAGAATGGCGGCAAGTACCTTGTCATCCACTCGGGAAGCCGTAATCTCGGCAGACAGGTAGCGGAGTTTTATCAGCAGATCGCCGTTGACCTCAACATCGGAAAGGAGGAGTATTTCAGACAGCGCGAGGAGATCATTCGCACCTATAAGGAGCAGGGCAGGAGAGCTGAGATACAGACGATCATTAAGGCGCTTGAGAAGGAGTTTCAAGCGAAGGAACCCTCGCTCCCCCGTGATCTTTGCTTTCTCTATGGTTCCTTTATGGAGGACTATCTCCACGATGTAGATATTTGTCAAAAGTTCGCCGAGAGAAACCGTGCCAGGATGGCAGAGATCATTCTTGAGAGATGCGGATGGACGGCTCTCGATACCTTCCAGACCATTCACAACTATATAGACATAAACGAGATGATTTTACGCAAGGGCGCGGTGTCTGCCAAGTCGGGCGAGAAGCTTCTCATTCCCATCAATATGCGTGACGGTTCGCTCATTTGTATTGGCAAGGGTAACGAGGATTGGAACTACTCCGCACCTCACGGTGCGGGACGGCTTATGTCCCGTTCCGCCGCTTTTGAGCGTCTCACTATGGAAGAGTACGAGAAGGAGATGGCGGGTATCTACTCCACCTGTGTTGTTCCCGATACTCTTGATGAGTCGCCTATGGCTTATAAGAGCATGGATGAGATTGTTGAGAACATCGAGACAACGGCAGAGATCATCTGCAGAATTAAGCCTATATACAATTTTAAGGCGGCAGAGTGATATGCGTATTGCCTGACGAAAAAAGAACGGATCGGTTGGTTTGAGTTGAAGCTCAAATCAGCCGATTTCTCATTAAAAAAATCCAAATACAAACAAAAAGGCGATACTTGTCAATCATGCAAGTACCGCCATATGGAATTGGTTATTCAATCGGGAAAGTAACTTGCGCTAAATCTTCGGAGTATGTTTAGAGCGCGAAAAAATCACGGCAGGTGTAAAAAAATGGCAAACCGCAGACCGCAGGATGACGGCACGATATCCGACCATCTGACCCGAGTTAAATCGTTACCTTATACTACAATATTTTCATTTGTCAGGGATTGTCCCTTTGGTTATTATCTTTCGCTCCTTTTATCTTACTTTTTATGACCTGAACCTCTCAAATTTTGTGCCGCAGTAGACAAAAAACGGATATAATGGCATGAAAAAATCCTCTGAAAAATCTGTTTCAGAGGATCTGTGGTCGGAGTGACACGATTCGAACGTGCGACCTGATGGTCCCAAACCACCCGCTCTACCAACTGAGCCACACCCCGATGGTAATGAAATTCTGAAAATTGAAGTTTATTTCTAAACGGTCAAATCCGTGACTTATTATAGCAGTTTTTCATGAAAAAGTCAACACCGGCGGAGCGTTTTTTCGGAAAAGGGGGGCGGAGAATTTTGCGGCAAGAGGCGGCGGGCAGAAGGGAAGAGAAGACTGCCTAATCGTGGGATAGTGAAGCGCGGGATGCAGGGGAGGGATGGCGCGGTCTGTCTGGGTGCGGTCGATGAGAAACGGGCAGAGCGATCAGACTTGATTTTATGGAACCTCTTGCCGATGTTTTTTCGACAAGAATCTTTCCTCTTCTTTCCGAAGGACAAAATGCGCCGCAAACATTGACTTTTTTGGTGAACTGGTGTAAAATAATATGTAAAAATGGCGGATTGTACCGTCATTGCTTTGCCGCAATGCGGATTCGATCCGTTCCGGCAGAAGAGGCTCTTTGCGGGTCTTTTTTCTGCCGCTGTGGCGTATGCTTGTCTGGTGGAATTTCGCTTATCTGTTCCGTCTTGGGGCGGGCAGATGCGCATTGGCCTCGGCACGATCTTGCAAGTGCCGTTTATCGGTGGGATTCGAGAGTAGAGAGGACTTAAAAGGTTTTATGAAAGAGAAGTTTTCCCTGAAAGATTTTTTTAAAAAGATAGGATGCGGGCTGAAGAATGCTTTCACGCGATTCGGCGCCTGGTGTAAGCGCCTTTTCGGAAAGCTTTCCACGCGCAGTCTGATCCTGATTGCCTCCGTTGTGGCTCTGGTGCTGATCGTGCTATTGACGGTGCTGTTTTTGGTGCTGCGGGGGGAGAAGACGCCTTCTTCCACAACACCTACCGATTCCACCGAGTCGACGGTTACTACAACCGGTACACCGGATACCCCCGACACGCCCTCTACTCATGACAAGGAGTTTCTTGTTACGCCCACCGAGGAGATCGAAGTGGTTGTCGATGGCAATACTTTTATGCTCTATGTCGAGAAAGGTACCGAGACGGTGGACTTTGCCTCGATGGTGACGGCGAAGAAAGAATGGACAATTTCGGATGGAGAGCACCTGATCGACAATAAAATCCTTCCTGTGACGAAGGATGGCGTGGATTATGTCGTATCCTATGACAATTATCAAACGATCTACCACGTGGTAATTTACTATTATGAATATTTTGAAATTACCTTTGAGGGACTGGAAGAGTATTCCCAATTGGTCCGCAAGGGTGGACGGGCAGCTTTGCCCCCGGTGACTCCCAAAAAAGGAGGATACCGTTTTGACGGCTGGAACTTCGATTTTGATACGCCGATCACAGCGGATCGGATGATAGCGGCCAAGTGGGCACCCAATCGCTACCAGATCACGCTCGATGCCGCCGGCGGCAGTGTTTCACCGGAAAAGCTGGAGGTGACTTTTGGGGAGATTCCCACGCTGCCTACACCGACTCGTGAGGGATACAACTTTATGGGCTGGTATGACGGAGACCGTCCGGTTCTGTCCGAGCCCTGGACGGTTCCCGAAGATCGCACCTTTACGGCGCGCTGGGATAACTGCGATTACCGCATTACATACGATGCGGCCGGGGGCTATGTGAGTCAGACGGTTCAGGGTGTTTCCTATGGGGAGTCCTTTACGCCGCCTACGCCCACCCGCACCGGTTATACCTTCGTGGGCTGGTTTGTG
>CAZGQH010000013.1:0-12080 GCA_964527575.1 uncultured Lachnospiraceae bacterium | reverse complement strand
AAGTTTTTCCTCGGCAGCAAGGCAGGCGGCTTTGGTGAGAACGCCGTCGGCGGCCATCTTTTCCTCCAAAAGGGTGAGAGCGGCGTCGATCTCGCCGTCAAAGCGGTTTTCCTCCGCCCCCGACAGGCGAAGGGCAAACTCCAGCTCGGCCAAGATCCGGCGGATGGCGGGGGTGGGGGGCGTGATGTGTTCGAATTCCTCCCGGGGCATGCCGAAGGTCTCTTCGTAGTGCATGATCTCCCGGTTGCCGCCGACTGCCTTTTTCAGTGAGGCAAAGCGGTTGGTCAGTTGGGACATGATGACTCCTCCTTGTTTGTTCTTTTGAGCGGGTCGCTCTTTTCTCTCTCTGCTTTTTCTGTCTACATTATAGCGGGAAGGCGGCGAAAAAACAAGCCCCTTTGACCGGAAGACGCGGATAAAAAAGAGAAAAAAGAAAGAGCAGCGTTGATAAACGCTGCTCTTTTTTATAAACCTGTTTACGCTTCCGGATCGGTCTTATCGTCTTCCGGAGATGTGCTGTCCGGGGTTTCCTCGGTGGTCACCGGAGTGGACGTGGTATCCTCGGCTTTTTCGGTGGTGGTCTCTTCGGGAATGCCATAGTAATCGTCGGGATTACCGGGATCGGCCTTAGCCTTAAAGGGCTGGATGATATAGAAAGCCAGAACCACAACAGCGAAGAAGCAGGAAAGCACGATGGTCAAACGGCCCCAGAGGCGCTCCTTGCTCTTGCTCTTACCCTTGCCGTAGAAGTTGTCGGACGAAGCGCCCGAGATGGCACCGGAAAGGCCGCTCTGCTTGCTGGGCTGGGCTAACACCGCAACCGTGAGAAGGATTGCTGCCAATACGATGAGAATGACTAATATGGTTTCAATGAGTTCCAATTTTCAATTCCTCCAGACTTGAGAATGATGCGAGAGGGCACTGCCGCCTCTCGGCCAATAAATTCAAAGACAAACCTGTCCGCAACGATCGGCTCTGTTCTGGTAGAAGGCGCTTCCGATCGAGACAAGGCATCGCACGAAAACGCCAACTGCCGTCGGGGACGGGTACAGCTTGCGCTGGTGGGCCATCAGGGATTCGAACCCCGGACCAACCGGTTATGAGCCGGTAGCTCTAACCAACTGAGCTAATGGCCCGTATCCTGATAAAAAGTGCCACAGAGGCAAAAGTAAGTATAGCATAGATAAAAAAGTTTGTCAATACCAAAAGAGGAGGAAAATGAAAATATTTCTTGGCCATTTGGGCAGTTTTTTCGGTCTTTGGAGATTTCTGTTGACAAAATCCTTCTTTCCGATTATGATAGAGGGAGAATGATTCTGTCCTTGAGGAGGTCTTATTGCCATGGCGGAACAATACAGCGTCCCTCTTTCCGAGCTGATCTCGGAATTTTCTCTGGAATCCCTCTATCTGCCCGAGCAGGAGGTGATGGTCTATTCCCGGGAGGTCAACCGTCCCGGTCTTCCTTTGGCCGGCTTTTTCGATCATTTTGAGCCTCCGCGGATCGAGATCATCGGAAAGGTAGAGCATCTCTATCTTCAGAATCTTGACCCGGTGGTGCGGGAAAAACGCATGTACGATTTTCTGGAGAAGCATCCGGTGGCGGTGGTTTTCACCACCTCGCTGGCGGTCTCCGAGGCGACGCTCTTCTGGGCGGAACAGTTCGGCGTGCCGATTCTTCGGACCAAGCAGCCGACCTCGGCCTTTATGTCGGCACTGATTGCCTCACTCTCCACCCGGCTGGCTCCCCGTATCACCCGGCACGGGGTTCTCGTCGAGGTCTACGGCGAGGGCATTCTTCTTCTCGGCGACAGCGGCATCGGCAAAAGCGAAACCGCCATTGAGCTTGTCAAGCGGGGGCACCGTCTGATCGCCGACGACGCGGTGGAGATCAAGCGGGTGTCGGACAAGACGCTGGTGGGCAGCGCGCCCGAGCTGATCCGGCATTATGTGGAGCTGCGCGGCATCGGCATTGTGGATGTGCGCCGGATCTTCGGTATGGGTGCGGTCAAGATGAGCGAACGGATTGACGCCGTCATTCAGCTGGAGTTCTGGAATCCGGAGAAGGTCTATGACCGCTTCGGTACCGAGACCGAGTATATGGACATCATGGGGCTGAAGATCCCGATGTATACCATCCCCGTGAAGCCCGGGCGGAATCTGGCGGTTATTCTGGAGATTGCGGCCATGAATCACCGGCAGAAGAAGATGGGCTTCAACACCGGCGCCGAGATGGAGCGCAAGCTGATGGAGAGCTTCGGTCTCGACGAAAACGGCAATGAGGTCACGCCCCGCTCCTGAGCAGGATAAAAAAACCGCCGGGGATCGATTCTCCGGCAGTCTTTTCTCATTGTTTTTGCTTATTTCTTGTTTTTGTTCTTGGGAACGAGCAGAATGACCAGCAGAATCACAGCCACGGCGATGATGATGGCAATAATCAGACCGGTATAGTTGAAGCCGTCGTCTTTATCGGTGAGATCGGCTCCCGGCGCGGTGGTGCCCGGCGTTGCGGCGGTGGTGCTCGGCGTGGACGAGGTATCCGGACCGGTCGAAACATCGGTGTCCGGTATATTGGTTTCGGGCAGGGTCATACTGTCGGAGGTGTTCGGTGCCGCGGAATCGGTATCGGTCGCCGACGAGCTCGTAAGAGGATCGGTAGGTTCGGCAAAGACCGCGGTGGACAGAGTAAAGATAAGACAGACAAGAAGAAAAACCGTCAACAAGCGAGTGCTTACGGGTTTTGACATGTTAGAAAATTCCTTTCGGTGTTCTGACTTTTCTTTCGGCGAAGTAGTTCGGAAGGAAAGTCATTGTTAGTATGCCTTGGGAGAGGCGACTTATGTGCCGGCCGACTTTGAATTTTACATTTTATAAAGAAGGAGAAGAGATCGGGTATGGAAAACAAACGTTTTACGAAAAACGACAGCGGTTTTCTCTGCGCTCATTGCGGAAAAGAGGTGCTGCCGTTGGGGAAAAGCTCACGCAATCACTGTCCCTTCTGCCTTTTTTCCCTGCATGTGGACATTCTTCCCGGCGACCGGGCGAACGATTGCGGCGGGCTTCTTGAGCCGGTGGCAGCGCTGGCCGATCCGAAAAAGGGCTATATTCTGATTCACCGCTGCAAGCGCTGCGGCAAGCTGGTGCGCAATCGGGCGGCTCACGACGCCTTGGTGCAGCCCGATGATCTTCAGAAAATCATTGCGCTGACCGCCCATTCCGGAGAGTTTGTAATCTGATATTCGTTTATTTCTTTGTTTATGATTATTCTGTCAATATAAAGGGTATTTAATAGGATGAAATTTTTTGAAAAAATGCACGATAAAAGTCTCTACCGCTGTGACGATGAAGAAATGGCGGCCGAGCAGACGGCCTGTCTTGACCGACTGTACACCTTTAATGCCACCCGTCCCACGGAGGGGGAAAAGCGGCAGGAGCTTTTAAGAGAGATGTTTGCCGAAATCGGAGAAGGATGCTATATCGAGCCTCCTTTTCATGCCAACTGGGGCGGACGCCATGTCCATTTTGGCGATCACGTCTATGCCAATTTCAATCTAACGCTGGTGGACGATACACATATCTATGTGGGCAGTCATACCATGTTCGCGCCCGGTGTGATTGTGGCTACGGCGGCGCATCCTCTTCTGCCGCAGCTTCGCGAGGAGGTCTACCAGTTCAATCTTCCGGTGCATATCGGAAAGAACTGCTGGATCGGGGCAGGGGCGATCCTTCTGCCCGGGGTCAGCATCGGAGACAATACCGTTATCGGCGCGGGAAGCGTCGTGACCAAGGATATTCCTGCCGATGTGCTGGCGTACGGTTCCCCCTGTCGGGTCATCCGGAAGCTCGGGGAGGAGGACCGTCTCTTTTATACGAAGAACAGGCCGATTGATCCGACGATTCTTCGGTGAGTGCCGGAGCCGTTGGGGAACAAAAAACACAAAATCCTGAAAAGTTTTTGTTTTTTTGAATAATATTGTCGAAAAAAAGGGTACTATATTATGAACCGATCGATTCGTTATCGGCCGCCACCTCCGAAGGGCAGTCACACTTTCTCTCTCCTGCACCTTTTCTTTGCAGCGCCGTCAGGCACAGGCGGCGAATGGTGCGGCCAAGACAGATTATGTCATAAAATCGTGTTCAAAAAAGATGAACGACAGTCGTTGAGACGTCGTTCATCTTTTTCTTTGGTAAAAAGAGAAAAAGGTCTTTTGTGCAGGGGGAAAAGGCGGCGGGACGCGGTCGGGGTCTTGTCCGGATCCGGGGATGGGCTTCGATGACAAAAATCCGGTAGGAACAATTTTTTCCTTGCGGATCCTGTCGGAAAAAGACGAAGCAGGTGTCATACGTTCAAGCTGCAATTATATGTTAAAATATTGTTAATAAAAAATCGAATCGGTTGACTTATTTGTCATAAAGTTATAAACTGAAATTAAATAAAAGTTGTTTTTTTGTGCGAAATAATAAGCTCGGTTTTTGTAAAAGGCGCATCCACTCTCTGTTTTATAGTGAAACGATCTTTGGATCACGATATAAAAATAAAGGAGAGGACCGACATGCGAGCAAAAAATCAAGGACGAACAAACGGCAAAGCGAGGAGAATCTTTCCGGCCTTACTGCTGGCGCTTCTCCTCCTGTTCAACGCGGCGACGCTGGGGGTCTATGCCGCCGGAGAAGTTCCGGAGGAGGCGGCCCATGATCTCTCTTCGGTGGCATCTTTTGAGACCGGGGAGACAGAGGAGGCGGAGGAGTGGGTCACACTCGGCAAGGAGAAGGAGCCGCCTCATTCTGCCTTCTGGAAGGAGGGAGATCTCAGCGGGGGGGGAGCTTGCCTCGGCGGTGCTTTCACCCCAAACGCTGCCCGCCTTTCTTACACCGGAAAAGGCCGAGGAGCGAGGGCATGTCAAGCGCCTGTATGAGCAGCAGCCGAATTCCGATACGGTGATCTTTCAGAATCGGGACGGAAGCACAACGCTTTACTGTCCGGTCGGTTCTCTGTCGGATGTTCTGACGCAGTCGGAGAGCGGGGCGAAGGACAGGGCGGAAATCGCCGCCTTGGAAAGGGCCGTTCAGAAGAAGTTTGACCTGAAGCCCGAGCAGATCGGAGCGGTTTATACCGAGGACGGCATGGCGGTCGTCGCATTTAGCGAGATCGGCGGCGACTACTATATCAACAGCTACGGTTCGGCACGTTTCCTGAGCGGTGGAGGTGCACGGATCAGCACCATGACGGGCACAACGGCGGCGATGGGAAATGCGGCTGTTTTCAAAATCCAAAATGCAGGCGACGGATATCACTATATTCAGCCCTATGCCGATTCCAGTAAGTATTTTGAGTATTATGATAGTACCCGTGTCCTGCCGGTCAGTTATCCCGCCGGGAGGACCCCGCCCGATCTGGCACGCTGGCAGTTGGTGGAGGACGGCAGCATGTACCGCATTGTGAATAAAGCAACGGGGTATAGTTTTTATTCGGATAATGCCAGTATTTACTGTTCTGCAGAGCAAGCGAATGAAAATCCGGACGGCCGCAGATGGCGTCTTTTGGACAAAGATTCCTACCGGGCCAACGAACTGACCGGATTTACGCTTTCCACCTATGAAGTTGTCCTGCGGATGAACGGATCCGGAAAGCTGCAGATCCGGACGACACCTTCGACACCGCTTTTGGCGACCGGCAATGATTTTCGGATAAACACGCAGGAAGGCCATATTGTCGATTCAACCAGCAATGGCAAGGCGGTTTTCTTCACCGGACTGGAGACGGGAGTCGCTGAAGTGGAGATTGTTCATATTCCCTCGGGGCTCAAAGCCGGTAAGGTCAGTCTGCGGGTCGCACCCGGAAGCGGACAACACAAGCTGAGAAGCCGTGCGTACCCGCGATATGTGAGTTATTCGGGAAGAAATGTTGTTTTGACATCTGATTCGCAGAAGTCTGAGACTTCCTTTGCGATTGTTCCAAGTGGCGCGCTTGGAGCGTTTTATATCAAGGCATCCAATGGACAATATGTGACGGCAACGGAAAATATTTTGCCTCTTTTAGCGGAAAAATCGGCAGATACGGATTCCCAGTTGTGGTTTTATGGGGGAGAGGATGGATGCTCCGGTGCAATTTATTCTAAGAAGGATCCTTCGCGTGCCTTGGTGACCAATCATTTGGGCGAACTATGGCTGGGAGCTTTTAGCGATGATGAGGAATTCAGTGACGAATGGATTCTGTTCCGAGAGGGGGAGACTACCTTAGGTCTGCCGGGATATAATGCGGGCGATACGATGATGAAGAGCGTGAGCCGTTCGATCAACTTGTCACTGCGAAAGGTGCCGGTTGAATATCCCAATACCTACCGTTATATCGATTCCGACCTTGGCCTGACAGCCATGCGGGAGAGTCCGATCGTTCTTTTCAATACGCACGGGGAATATGACAGAATTACAATGACCCACACACTGCCCGGCGAAAGCGATTCTGTCCTGACTATGGCACAGGTGAAGGCGCTGCCGGCGGGGGCGTTCAGCAACACGAAAATGGTCGTATATATCGCCTGCTTAACGGCAAAAGGAGGAGCCACGGCTAACAATCTCTTCAAGGCTACTGTCGATAAAGGGGCGGAGATTGTGATCGGCTTCTCGGGGAAAATTCAAACGATTGAATGTAACTTTTGGAATCAGGAGTTTTTCCGTGTGCTTAGCAATCGGGGCACGGTAGCGGAGGCTATTCAGAAGGCGCAGGAGTATGCTTCAGAAAAGGGAAATAGCAGTACCATGAGAACATATCTGGTAACATCCGGAAATCTTCAACAATTTGTTTACAGCTACTATAACTAATATTTGTATCGAGTCAGGAGGAATCGTTATGAAAGCAAACTATCAACTGATTGTCGTATGTGGTTTTATTTTGTCGATGCTCTTGCTGTTTGTCTCCTGCGGGAAGCCGGAGGAAAGTGTGACAACGCCCGGAAGCACGGAAGCGCAAACCACAACCGAGCCGGAAAAGAGCTATGCTTTTCTGGAAAGTCCTCTCTGTCAGGAGGTGGAGGAGGATACGCAGCACTACCACAATTCGGCTTTCCGCCATGCGCCGAACAGTGTAGAGGCAGACCCGCTGATTCCGATGCAGATAGAAATTCCAAGGACGGTGATGATCAACGGTCGTGAATGTGCAGTGGGAAAACAGGATCTTCGCCGTGACCGTACCATCGGATTTACAATCGCAACGGACGATGCGGTTACGAGCCGCTTCTGGCCGCCTGTGGTACACTTCGATGTGGTAACCGGTAAGATTGTAGGAATCTTCCGGGTATATCTGGACACACCGGATATGGGAGAAACGCTTGATATCGAGGAAGCATATTTGGTACGCGCCAAAAGTGCAGTGGCACATCATTTTCCGGATGTCGGAATTGAACAGTATGTTGTGGGATTTAACAATATGACAGCGGACTGCAGGGGGTTGGGATCGATCGATTTCATCAAAAACATTGATGGGCAGCGCACGACGAGTCGGATTAATGTGTCTTTTGATGGAGGAAAGGTGATAAGTATCCAGCTGATTGATGCCGACGATTTTACCGACTTCGACACATCGCTTCTCGATTATGACAAAGAAGAGCACACCCGTCTGATCGAATCCTTTGCGGAGTATGTCTGCAATGGTTATGAGCCGAAGACGATTGAGCGAACCGAGACCACATTAGTGAAGACGGCTGACGGAGACTATGCTATGGAATACCAGCTTAGCATCTATATGGACACGGAAGATAAGTATAATGCTTCAGAAAGCTTTCTTTTCCGGATTGTTCTTCAGTAACGCGGAAAAAACTTGAAGCAACAAAGGTCGAATTACCCGCTGCGAAAGGAAGTGAGAAAAATTAGGAAAGTGAAGAGACTGCCGGTCATTGTTCTGTTTGTTCTGATAGCCCTTTTGCTGCTTGTCTCTTGCGGAAAGTCGGAGGAGAATGTGACAACACCCGGAAGCACGGAAGCCCAAATTACAACCGAGCCGGAAAAGAGCTATGCTTTTCTGGAAAGTCCTCTCTGTCAGGAGGTGGAGAATAATGTGCGTCATTACCCCAATTCGTCTTTCCGCCATACGCCGAACTGTGTAGAGGCAGATTCGCTGGTGCCGGTGCAGATAGAAATTCCAAAGACGGTGATGATCAACGGCCGTGAATGTGCGCTGGGAAGACAATATCTTCGTCTTGGTCGTATCGTTGGATATGAGGTTGAAACAGTTGATGCCTATACGAAGTTTTCGAGTCAGCCAGTCGTACGCTTTGATGTGGTTACCGGTAAGATTGTGGGAATCTTTTTTGTATATCTGGATATACCGGATATGGGAGAATCGCTGAAGATCGAGGAGGCGTACTTGGTGCGGGCGAGGAGTGCTGTGAAACATCATTTTCCCGATGTCGGAATTGAGCAGTATGTTGTGGATTTTAACAGCGTGGCTGCGGATAGGGGCTCGGGATCAATCGGTTTTGTTAAAAAAATTGACGGGCAGCGTACGTCAAGTTGGGTTAGTGTTACTTTTAATGAAGGAAAGGTAATCGCGATCTCGCTATACAATACCGACGATTTTACCGACTTCGATACGGCGCTTCTCGATTACGACAAAGAAGAGCACACCCATTTGATCGAATCCTTTGCGGAGTATGTCTGCAATGGGTATGAGCCGAAGACGATTGAGAGAACCGAGACCACGCTGGTGAAGACAGCTGACGGAGACTATGCTATGGAATACCAGCTTCGCATCTATATGGACACGGAAGATGAGTATAACACTTCAGAAAGCTTTCTTTTCCGAATCATCCTTCAGTAACGCGAAAAAAATCCCGACGAGAGCTGCCGAATAAGAGTAAGTGCCCGTCTTTTCGGCGGGCACTTATTTTGTAAGCCAAGGGAAATGCTCACATTGAGAGCAAAACATGTTGACAATTCGCATATACCGTGATATAACATAGACAGAAAGAGCAACAAAAACCGAATTGTTCGCCATGAAAGGATGGGACGAAGATGAAGAAAGCGAAGAAATTGCCGGTCATTGTTCTGCTTGTTCTGATAACCCTTTTGCTGTTCGCCTCCTGCGGAAAGCCGGAGGAAAGTGTGACAACGCCCGGAAGCACGGAAGCCCAAATTACAACCGAGCCGGAAAAGAGCTATGCTTTTCTGGAAAGCCCTCTCTGTCAGGAGGTGGATAGAGGTCTGACGCATAATCCCTACTTATACTTCCGTCATGCACCGAACTGTGTGAAAGCAGATCCGCTGGTGCCGGTGCAGATAGAAAAACCGAAAACGGTGATGATTAACGGCCGGGAATGTGCAGTGGGAAAACTGAATTATCATCAGGGTCGCACCGTTAGCTTTGAAATTGAGACGGTGGGCGCCTATACAGAATATTCAAATCGGCCTGCGGTAAATCTGGATGTGATAACCGGTCAAATTGTGGGAATCGTCAATGTGTATCTGGATACGCCGGATATGGGCGATCCGTCGAATCTGGAGGAGGCCTATTTGGTGCGTGCCAGAAGTGCGGTAGCGCATCATTTTCCAAACGCCGGAATCGAGGGGTATGTTGTCGATACCAACAATATGACGGCCAATGACGTAGGATTCGGCTCGATAATCTTTAATAGAAAAATTGACGGGCAACGCACATCAAGCGAAATTGTTGTGCGTTTTGAAAAAAGAAGAGTCGTTAGTATCTATATACCTAATGTCGATGATTTCAATGACTTCGATACGGCGCTTCTCGATTACGACAAAGAAGAGCATGCCCGACTGATCGAATCGTTTGCGGAATATGTCTGTAACGGGCATGAGATGCAGTCTGTTGAAATAAACCGGACCACGCTGGTCAAGACGGCCGACGGGGATTACGCGATGGAGTATCAGCTCGACATCGAAATCGTTACAGCAGAAGGGCATTTCGTGTACGATCACTTTTCCTTCCGAATCACTCTTCAGTAGCTCTAAGGGGTACAGGATATGCAGGAATAATGTACCCGATATGCCGATCAGAAGTTGAGAAAGGCTTCAACCGCATCCATCGCGGAGATTTGGCAGGTTTCGGCAAGGCTCTTGCCTAGCTCCCCGACGGGAAAGTCCTCGATGGCTAAGATGCGATAAGGACGATTCTTCATTTTGGGGTGCTCCCGGAGCTTATCGTAGAGACTGACGCCGATGCCGCCCGCGCGGATGCCCTCCTCCAAAAAGACGATCGGGATCGGGCGGTCGGGAAGGAGTGTAAGCAGCTCGTCGGCTTCAAGGGGAAGGAGTTTTTCCAGCGCCACTACCTCGCAGGAGAAATTCTTTTTACGGAGGATTTCCCGGGCGGTCATCGCCTCCGGAATGCTGTCGCCGTAGGTGAGGAGGATGCCGTCGGGGAGGGCGTCATTTTCTTGGGGCGGAGGGGCAAAGGTGACACGGAGGCTGTCAGTGCGATAGGGGAAGTCGGCCTCTTGGAGCAGCTCGCCGCTGTTGGGGTAGCGGATAAAGGTGGGGGCTTCGGCGGAAAGTCCCGTCCGGAGAAAATGCCTCAGCGAGTCAAAAGTGGCGGGAGCGTAGAGGGTGACGCCGGGAATGCCCGACAGGAAGGAGACATCAAAGATGCCGTGATGGGTGGAACCGTCTCCTGCGGAGAGGGACGCCCGGTCGATCGGCACCACCACGGGGAGCTTTTGCAGAGCAAGGTCGTGCAGAATGCTGTCGTAGCCCCGTTGAAGGAAGGAAGAGTAAATCGGTACCACCGGCTTCATGCCCCCGGCAGAAAGACCGGCGGCAAAGATCAGGGCGTGTTCCTCGGCGATCCCCACATCGAAGAAGCGGTTGGGAAAGCGTTCGGCAAAGGGTGTCAGCCCGCAGCCGTCCGCCATGGCGGCGGTGATGGCCAGAATGCGGCTGTCCTTCTCGGCAAGGGCGACGAGCTCCTCGCCGAGAATTTGCGAGAAGTTCGAGGAAGGGGCGGGAGCGTTCTTCGGCGGAATGGCATGATAGCGGTTCGGATCCTTTTCGGCGGGGAGATAGCCCTTTCCTTTGGTGGTCTTCAGATGGATCAGCACGCTCTGCTTCGAGGCAACTGCCTCCCGCAGCAGATTTTCTACCACTTCGATGTTGTTGCCGTCGGCGGGGCCGAGGTAGTAGAGTCCCAGATCTTCGAAATAGTTGCTGCCGTACATGGTGTTCTTCAGGCTCTTCTTGGCTCTGCGGATGGCGCGGAAGAGCGGCTTGCCAACAAGCGGAATGCGGGAAACGACGGTTCGGGTAAAGGTTTTGGTCTTCAGATAACCGCGGGTGGCGCGGATCTTGGCGATATGGCGGGAGAAAACCCCGATGTTTTTCGAGATCGACATCTCGTTTTCATTCAATATAATAATAAGGCGAAGATTCTGCTTGACATTGTTCAGGGCCTCGTGAATCAGTCCGCCGGTAAAAGCGCCGTCCCCGATGATTGCTACGGTATAGTTGTCCCGTCCGAGAAGGGCATCCGCCTGAGCGAAGCCAAGTGCTGCCGAGAGCGAGGTGCTGCTGTGTCCGGCACCGTATGGATCGTACGCGCTCTCTTCGCGCTTGGTAAAGCCCGAAAGGCCGCCCGGTAGGCGAAGGGTGTCAAAGTCGCCCTTGCGGCCGGTGAGAATCTTGTGTACATAGGCTTGGTGGCCCACATCCCAGATAATGCGGTCCTTCGGTGTGTCAAAGACTTTATGCAGGGCGATGGACAACTCCACTACACCCAGATTGGAGGCCAGGTGTCCGCCGCGGAGTCCGACCTTTTCTACCAGAAAGTCGCGGATCTCGGCGGCGAGGACTTCCTCCGCCTTGGTATCCATATTCTTGATATCCGCGGGCCAATTGACCCCGTCGAGATAATGGTTGTTCTTATCCATCATATTCCGTCGGTTCATTTTGTCGTTTTTTTGTGCTTTTTCTTGTGAAAAAGACTGTAGCATGGGTCTCTATTATAGTATGTTTTGGAGATTTTGTCAATACTTGAAAAAAGTGAAAAAAGTTTAAAAAAGGGCTTGACAAAGCTTCCAGGTAGTGATATAATAAGCAAGCTGTCCGGTGAGCGGGCGGCGCGATTGGTCCTT
>CAZGQH010000012.1:0-12193 GCA_964527575.1 uncultured Lachnospiraceae bacterium | reverse complement strand
GGCGTTTCTCGCGGCTTGTCCCGAGGCTGCCGGCCTTCCGCTCTTTGTCAAATGCGGAGATCTTTTGTCCATGGCGGCCGCTAACAGCGCTGCGGCGCTGGTCGGTCCGGCCGTGGGGGTCAAAGCCGCTCTTTGCGGCAGGGATGCGGTGAGTCTTTCTGCCCTGATGCAACTTCTCTCGATGCGGGGAAACGATTTCGGTCTGACGGCCGGGGTGGATCCCACCGGAATCCACCGTGCCATCGCCGCCATGCCCTGGCTGAACGGCGAGCGCCGGAAGGGCTCAGTCATTGCGGTAGAGGGCATCCCGGATTCGGAGGAGGAAGAGGCGATTGTCCTTGCCAAGGGCACTACCGTGAGGCAGCTGGCCGAGGTAATTGCGCATCTGGGCTACGAGCTGACCCAGGACGATGTGGCCAAGGTCTTTGCCGCCTTTGAGAAGCTTGCCGAGCGCAAGGCGGTGAGCGGCCGGGAGCTGGAGACCATCATCGCCGATGTGGCAGGAGATGTTCCTCCCACCTATCATCTGCTCTCCTACATCGTGAACAGCGGCGACCGCATCACGCCGATGGCACAGGTGGAGATCGAAAAGGACGGGGAGATCCGTCATGGCGTCAGCATCGGCGACGGTCCCATTGATGCGGCGATTTTAGCGGTGGAGCGGGTGATCGGAACCCACTACGAGCTGGACGATTTCCGCATCAGCTCGGTGACCCGGGGCCAGGAAGCCATGGGTGAGGCGCTGGTGCGCCTTCGCTCTCAGGGACGGGTTTATTCAGGGGGCGGCGTTTCTACCGATATCATCGGCGCCTCGCTGAAAGCTTACGTGAATGCCCTGAACAAGATTGTTTTTGAAGAACAGTAATGCCTGCGGGAAAGGGCGCGGAATATTTTGTCCCCTCTCCCCGTTTTGAAGAAGGATTTATATCTATGAAATTAGCGTTTTCAACCGACTACTGGAAGGGCTATTCCTGGGCGGACTATTGCCTGTTTGCCAAGGAGATGCAGCTCTCCGGTATCGAGATTCACGATATTGACGATCCGGTCTTTTCGGAAAAGGGTGCGATTTTTGCGGAGGATTCTGCAGCTGTCTCCCGGCGGCTGGCCAATCTGGGCATCGCCATCCCCTGTCTGGACGCGGTGATGAATCTGGCCGATCGGTCGGCCATGGAAAAAAATCTTACCGATCTTGCCCGCTATCTGGCAGCGGCTTCTTCGGTGCATGCCCCCTATGTGCGTCTCTATGCCAAGGCCGTGGAGGGAGTCAGCGAAGAGGAGGCCGACGGGATTGTAATTGACTTTTTGGAAAGAGCGATTCCCATGGCAAAAAAGACCGGCGTGGTTCTTCTCATTGAGACTTCCGGCCTTTATGCCGACACCGGCCGTCTGGCAGCCATTCTTGGCCGTTTTGCCTGCGATCAGCTGGCGGCACTCTGGGATATCTCCCACCCCTATCGGCTCTTCCGTGAGGAGCCCGAAAAGACAATTGACAATCTGGGCGCCTACATTAAGCATGTTCACATTAAAGATGTGAAGGGAAGCGGCGAGGCGGTCACCTACTGTCTGATGGGGGAAGGGGAGCTTCCGGTTGAGCGGTTCATCAATGCCCTTCGCTCGATCATTTACGATGGGTATCTCTCCTTTGAGTGGAATCCCCAGTGGATGGCGGAGTTGGCCGACCCCGATATCGTCTTTCCCCATTTTGTTACCTATATGGAGCGCTTCGAGAAAAAGCCTCAGAGCGAAAAGAGCCTCTATACCAACCGGGCGGGTACCGGCCGCTTTATCTGGCCGAAGTATACGTTGGTCTCGGAGACCTTCGGCTCGCTGCTCGACCGGATCGTGGAGGAATTTCCCGATCAGCTCGCCTTCCGCTATACCACCCTCGACTATACCCGCACCTACGCCCAGTTCCGGGAGGATGTGGATAACTTTGCTCGGGCGCTGATCGCCATCGGGGTGAAGCCCGGCTCTCATGTGACGGCCTGGGCCACCAACGTGCCCCAGTGGTATATCGCCTTTTGGGCAGTTGCCAAGATCGGCGCCACGCTGGTGACCATGAACACCGCCTACAAGAGCCATGAAGCCGAATATCTGCTTCGGCAGTCGGACACCCACACCCTGATTATGGTGGACGGCTGGCGGGATTCCGACTATGTGGGCATTATGAATGAGCTCTGCCCCGAGCTTGCGTCTTCGGTTGCAGGAGAGCCCCTCCACGCCAAGCGTCTGCCCTTCCTCCGCAATGTGATTACTATCGATTCGAAGCAGCCCGGCTGTCTCACCTGGCAGGAGGCGATGGAGAGAGGACGGGAGATCCCCCGGGAGGAAGTGAACCGGCTTGCCTCGCTGGTAAAGCCGGACGATGTCTGCAACATGCAGTATACCTCCGGTACCACCGGCTTCCCCAAGGGCGTGATGCTTACCCATTACAATGTCATCAACAACGGCAAGTGCATCGGCGACAGGATGGATCTCTCCACCGCCGACCGGATGATGATTCAGGTGCCCATGTTCCATTGCTTTGGCATGGTGCTCTCCATGACCTCCTCCATGACTCATGGCGCCACTCTCTATCCGCTGCCTTATTTTTCACCCAAGCCCGCCCTTGACTGTATCCACCGGGAGCATATCACCTGCTTCAACGGCGTTCCCACCATGTTTATCGCGCTTCTCCGCCACGAGGATTTTCCGAAGACCGATTTTTCGTACATCCGTACCGGCATTATGGCAGGAAGCAACTGTCCCGCCGATCTGATGCGGGAGGCTGCCGATAAGATGAACATGACCGAAATCGTTTCGGTCTACGGACAGACCGAGGCCTCGCCGGGCTGCACCATGAGTTCGGTCACCGATTCCTTGACGGTGCGCACCGAGACGGTGGGCTCGGCCTTCCCCAATGTGGAATGCCGGATCATCAATCCCGAAACCGGAGAGGAGCTGCCTGACGGGGAAAACGGCGAGTTTGTGGCTCGCGGCTACAATGTGATGAAGGGCTATTACAAGATGCCTCTGGCCACTGCCTCTGCTATTGACGCCGAGGGATGGCTTCATACCGGCGATATTGCCTGCCGGGATGAGGACGGCAACTACAAGATCACCGGCCGCCTGAAGGATATGATTATCCGGGGCGGAGAAAATATCTATCCCCGTGAGATCGAGGAGTTTATCTTCACCTGTCCGAAGGTGAAGGATGTTCAGGTGATCGGCGTGCCCGATAAGCGCTACGGTGAGGAGATCATGGCCTGCATCATCCTCAAGGAGGGAGAGAGCATGACTGAAGAGGAGATGAAATCCTTTATCGGCGCCCATATGGCCAAGTACAAGGTGCCGCGTTATGTGGATTTTGTCACCGAGTTCCCGATGAATGCCGCCGGCAAGATCTTAAAGTATAAGATGCGAGAAGAGGCTGTCGCCAAGTTTGGCCTTTCGGAGTAAAATCAAAGGGACAGGGGCTGCCGCAAGCTCGAAAATGAGTTTGCGGCAGCCCCTTTTATTGTGCGAAAAAAACGGTACAGTCTTTTGCTCGTGGGAGCAAATCTCTTCATCTTTTTCTTTATTCCGTATAAAATAGCACATCTCGCTTATTCTCTTGACTTGTCCCACGGTAAACATCGCAGTCAAGTCCACCAATATGAAAGCCGTTTTTTAGGTAAAAGAGACAGGCGCCGAGGTTATTATCTTGACCTATCGTATAGATACCACGGTATCCCTGTTCTTTTGCGACTTCCATTGCTTTTTTTATGAGCCGCGTCCCGATATGATGACCGCGAAATTCAGAATTGACCTTCAGGTCATGCAAATACATATACTTGGTCCAGAAGTTCCGCATGATGGCAAGTCCAACGCACCTTTCATCGATATAGGCGCCAATGAATACGCAGTCTGCCATAGCGTCAAAGTCGTAGTTCTCATCGGGGAATCGGAGTTCGCTCTTTTCAGTAAAAAGTTCCTGCGTGTAGTCCCAATTTTCTCCGTCATAGGTCGGGATAAGTCGTCCGAAGATAGGAAACGGTTCGTTAGTGATGTTGATATCTTCCTTGTGTTCACGATCGATAATTCGGATTTTAATATTGTCCATTTTATGATATACCCTCCAGAAGTGCTTTTAAATTATTTTGGTAATATACTCATTGTTTCGACATGTTGTCATATGGATACTTTGTACACAAAAAAGGGTCAGAGCAGACACCGGCTAACGGCGTCTGCTCTGACCCTTTTGGGATTATGAGCGCTTTTTATGGCTCATTTACGATACACTGTCGTAAGGCGTGTTCTCGAAGGCGTTGGCTGCAGCGGCAGCGGTAGCGCCGGTGGGAGAACCAATGGTAACGGTAGACAGATTCCTGCAATCCGCAAAGGCGCGCAGACCGAACTCGGCAATCTTGTTCAGAACGACCGTGTTCAGATTGGAGCAGCCCACGAAGGCTTCCTCACCAATGGAGACAGCATCGGAGGTCAGGGTAGTGAGTCCGGTGCAGCCCTCAAAGGCATGCGCTCCGATCGAAGCGGTGGAAGAACCGGTGCTGAGACGGGATACCGAGGTAAATCCGGCGAAGGCGTAGGAGCCGATCGAGGATACCGAAGAGAGGCTTATTGTCCGTACAAAGGAAGCGTAGGCATGCCAAGGAGTCTCTTCTGCCGAAGCGTAGTCGGGAATCTTGCCGCCCTGCTCGTTGACGATAACGTTGAGAGCATTGTTATAAAGGATCTGAACGGTAACCTTGCCGTTATCCACATCAAAAGAGGCAAGAACATTTCGGGTGTTGCAGGTGGCATTGTAGGTCATCCACTTGCCGTCCACCAGAGGATAGTTCTCTTCAAAGTCATTGAAGTAGAAGAAGTGCGTGTAAGCGGCGGTGTTGTTGAAGACGCCGGTGCCGATCTCGGGGGCATCGCCCTCCAGACGGACCTGTGTCAGGCTGGCACAGTCGGCAAATACTTCATTGCCCAGCTTTTTCAGGGTTTTGGGAATTGTGATATTTTCGACAGCGGTTCCGCGGAATGCGGTGTTTCCGATCTCCTCGACCTTGCCCTCTTCGGTCTGGGTGGAAAGAGAAACCGAGGAGAGAAGCTCGCAGCCCTCAAAGGCGCCGTTTCCGATTTTGACAGCAACCGTTGTGACAGCAGTGAGCGCTTTGCAGTTTTTGAAGGCTTCGTCGCCGATGGTGGTCAGCTCGACAGGCAGGGAGAGCAGCGTCAGCGAGGTGTCCATGAAGGCACGGGCTCCGATCTCCTCAACCTTGTTATCGGTAGCTGCAAAGGTGATCTCCTTAAGAGCGGTACAGCCGCGGAAGGCCTCTTCGGGAATAGAAGTGAGCAGTTTGGGAATCGACAGAGCGGTCACGGCGGTATTCGAGAAGGAACCCTTACCGAGGCTTCTTACCGTATCGGGCAGGCTGAAGGAAGTGAGTTTTACGCAGTTAGCGAAAGCATAGTCGCCGATTTCGGAGAGAGGCGAGGCCAGACTGACCGACGAAATTCCGGGAATATCGGTAAAGGCGTAATTGCCGATCCGCCGGATGCGGGTGAGGTTGATCGCGCTGATATAGTTGCGGAATTCGTGCCACTGCGCATCCTCGGGACGCTCAAAATCGGGGATGGGATCGCCGGCGGTGGAGGTTCCCGTGATGGTCAGCGCGCCGCTGAAGAGAAGGGAGGCCTTTACATTTTCGGAAAGCTGCCACTCGAGATAAACCTCGGAGGGGGCTTTATCGGTGATGTTATAACCGTGCCACTTGTCGTCCACGATTTCAAAGGACTCTGCGTTTCCGAGAGAATAGTGGAAGAAGGTGAGAGGCGTGGTGTTGTCAAAAACACCGGTGCCGATTTCGGGAGCCGTCCCCACAAAGGTGACCGAGATCAGATTGGTGCAGTCCTTGAAGACATCGTTGCCCAGCTTCGTGACGGTCCTGGGAAGGGAGAAGGTAGCGGCGGCGACGCCGGAGAAAGCGGCATTGCCGATCTCAACCAGCGAGGTGGGAGTGGACATGCTGCTGAGCTGCGAACAGCCCTTGAAGGCTTCGTTTCCGATCTTGGTGACCGTATTGGGAAGCCGGATCGTTGTAATCGCGGTGTTGCGGAAGACCGCATCGGCAATAACGGTGACCTGCGTGGGAACATTGACCGAGGCAAGCGAGGTGCAGCCGTCAAAGGCCTCCGCACCGATTTCGGTAACCGAATCGGGCAGGGTCACGGCAACAACTTCGGTATTGTTCTTGAGGAAGCCGGCACCGATGGCAACAATGGTACCGTCCTTATACTTGCTGCTGACCTTGATGTCGGCAGCGTTTCCGAGGTAGCCGGTAAGGATGTATTCCTTGCTGCCGGCGTTCTTCTCTTCCACTTTCATCTCCGCAAAGGGAATGTGACCCGAAACGCCGAGGCTTTCAAATTCGAGGTTGCTGCCGGTGAGGTAGTTGGCTACCGTGCCCTCCTCAAAGGCATAGAATTTGGTATTCTTGTTGGGGGTGGCCACGCCGTCAATCAGGCTGACGCCCACCGAGTTCCGTCCGATTTCCGTGATGCTGTCGGGAAGGGTAATTTCCTTGATCGCAGCGCAGTTGAGGAAGGAGTTGAGTGCGATACGGTTGATGTTGGGACTGAGCTTCACCGATTCCAGAGCGGTGCAGCCCGAGAAGGAGCCGGTGCTGAGGGTGACGATCGAATCGGGAAGGGCGATTGCCTTCAGCGCGGTGTCATAGGCAAAGGTGAGCTGATCCAACACAGTCAGCTTGGCGTCGGAAGCAAAGGTAAAGCTTTCGAGAGCCGTGCAGTAGGAGAAGGCCGAGATGCCGACCGAGGTCACGGTGGCAGGGAGCGTAAAGCTCTTCAGGGCCGAGTAGGCAAAGGCCGAATGTCCGATGGTGACAAGATCCTCCGCAACCCGGATGCTTTCCAGGGAGGAGCAGCGATAGAAGACACGCTCGCTGATCGTCTTGACTCCGTCGGGAACGGTCAGGGTGGTAAGACCCGTGCAGTAGGCAAAAGCGCCCGTCGAAATGCCGGTCAGCGTGTCGGGCAGCGACAGGGAGGTCAGCTTGCCGCAGTTATAGAAGGCATAGGCGCCGATCGTGGCAACCCGATTGCCCAGCTTGACATTCTCCAGGGAAGTGCAGTTGAAGAAGGCGTATTTCGGAATGCTGCGGAGGCTGTCGGGAAGCGCTGCTTCCTTCAGCGAGGTGCAGTTGTAAAAGGCCTTTTCGCCCACGGCGTTCATCTTTTCGGTGAAGTGGAAGGCTTCCAGACCGGTGCAGTAATAGAAGGCCTTTTCGCCGATGGCCGTGACATTCTCGGGAACCGAGATCTCCTTCAGCGAGACACAGTTGTAGAAGGTCATGTTCGGTATGTAGGTGAGACCTTTGGGAAGCGTGACTTCCTTCAGAGCGCGGCATTCAAAGAAGAGGTCGCTGCCCATCGAAGTAATCGAGTCGGGCAGAACGATCTTTTCGAGCGCCGTGCAGTAACGGAAGAGACCGTCGCCGGTCTTTGTAAGAGAAGAAGGCAGGGTGACATCGGTCAGCTTGATGCAGCCGTAGAAAACATCATCACCCAGAGTCGTAATACCTTCCGACAGGACGACTTTATTCAGGGTCTCGTTGCCCTTCAAGGCGCGGGAAGCGACCGAGACCACCTTGACCGCACCGTCCTTCACGGCTGCGGGGAGGGTAATCGAGGCATCGGTTCCGTTATAGGAAACAAGCTTTGCGCCGTTCTTGAAAATGACATAGGTGAAATCACCCTCGGTATAGTCCGCTTCGACCACGTCTTCGCTGCTGTTGCCGAATTCGTCGGTGGTGACGGGAGCGGTGACAACAGGCGGTTCCGTAGTGGAATCCTCACTCTGATCGGAAGGGGTGGTTATGACACTCGAACCGGAGGTGGTGTCTGTCGTGGTGGGATTGTCGTTGTCGCAGGCCGTGAAGAAGACGGCGACGACCGTACAAAGCGCCAACAGGAGTAACAGTTTCTTCATATCGTTTTCCCATTTCTCCGCCGAAGGATTCAGGGGGGAAAAGGCGCATGTTCGGCGGAAACATGCCCTTTTTGAGGAAGGTAATAGCGTTTTACGCATAGTCCCACATCGTAAAGCTATTATACTATATATCGTATGATTTTGTCAAGGTCAAAAACGCTTTTTTTATTCAGTTTTACTATTGACATTTTTTGAGAACTTTCTTATAATTGATTTGTCGAAAATACAATCGGGGGCGCCGAAAGGCTGAGACGGCTTACTGCCGGACCCTAAAACCTGATGCGGGTAATGCCGCCGTAGGAAGATTATTGTTACAGGTATACCGGAGAATCCCCCTTTCTTCGGTTGCCGCCGGCCTTCTTCTCACGGCACTTTCTGCCGTGGTTTTTTTGTTTTCGGCAAGAAAAGCCCCGACCGGGGCCGAAAACGAAAGGAAGTTTTATGTATGCCCATTCGAAACGAAAAGGTGAAGAAGCTCTGTGAGTGTGCCATGCTGGTGGCACTGGCGACGGTTCTTTCCTTCATCAAACTTTACGAGGCGCCCCTTGGCGGGGCGGTCACCCTCTTTTCCATGATGCCGATTCTCCTCTGCGGCTTTGTCTACGGGCCAAAAGCGGGCTTTGCCTCCGCCTTTGTTTACTCGGTCATTCAGCTGATCTTCGGTGTAGGAACGCTTGCTTATATTCCCGATCCTCTGGGGGTAGTGGCGGGCGTCTTCCTCGACTATGTGATTGCTTTCACGGTCCTCGGTGTGGCGGGCTTCTTCCGGCGGATGATGGGAAATCTTTATGTCAAGGTGTTTCTCGGCAGCTTTGTGGCGCTGGTCCTTCGTTTTGCCTGCCACTTTTTCAGCGGAGCAATCATCTGGTATTCGATTACAAAAGAGGGCGCCTGGAACGACTATGTCTTCCGGTACGGCAAGTGGACCTATTCTCTGATCTACAATGCCTGGTATATGGTGCCCGAGATTCTTCTGACGCTGGTGGCTGTGCCGGCAGCGGTGCTGCTTCTCCGTCTGATCTGGAAGAGACAGATGAAACAGGGAAAGAAAACAAACGATACGTTTCCGCTCGCCTGAGGGCAAAAACACGTCAAAAGGATGGGAAAAATGCAGAACAAGGATTGCTTATTCCGCCCTGCGGGGGCAGAGGATTTTGATCGGCTGGTTCCTTATGAGACGCATATTGCCGAGAAGGAGCTTGTCAGGGCTCTCACACAGGGGCGGGTCTTCCTCTTGGAGCGGCAGGGTGAGCTTATCGGATTTCTGCGCTATAATCTTTTCTGGGATAACACCCCCTTCTGCAATCTTCTTTATGTACTCGAGACATATCGGGGGCAGGGCTTCGGCTCGAAGCTGCTCGGTTATTTTGAAGAGACAATGCGGGAGAAGGGATATCCCGCTGTCATGACCTCTACTCAGGCTGCCGAGAGCGCCCGTTATTTCTATGCAAAGATGGGATACCGGATTGTGGGCGGCTTCTGGCCGGAAGGGGAGGGCTACGAGCTGCTTTTGACCAAGACGCTGTAAAAACAGAACAGAACAAGGAGAGCCGGACGCATTTTTCGCGCCCGGCTCTCCTTGTTTTTTGTCGAAGATCGCTCAGCCGACCGTCTCAATCAGGGGGGAGACGGCGTCGAGGTAGTACTTTCCGATCAGCGCAGCGCCCTCTGCGGTGGGGTGAACGCCGTCGGCTGCCCAGTAGGTGGGCTCCTTTTCGATCGAGGCCTTGGCAAAGAGGCCGTCCATGGGGATATAGGCGTCAGCAAATTCCCGCGCCAGCTTGCGGGTGATCTCAATTTTCGGGGCAAGATCCTCCCGGAAGTAGGCCTTGTCGGGTGTGTAGAGCAAGAACTGCTCAATCATCAGGATTTTGGCGTTTGTCTTCTCCTTGAGTTGAGTGAGGAGCGAGCGGTAGCAGTGCTCAAAGTAGCTGTTCTTCATCCAGTTTGTGTCTTCACCGGAATTGTGCCAGGTGTCGTTGACGCCGATGAGGATTGAAATGATATCGGGGGAGAGGTCGATGGCGTCGCTCTGCCAGCGGGCAAGGAGCGATTCGGCGCGGTCGCCCGAGATGCCGGTGTTCAGAAATTCAAAGTCCTTTTCGGGATATTTTGCCCGGATATATTCCGCTGCATAGAGGGGGTAGCCGCCGCCCAGATGATGAATATCCGACCGGTCCCGGCCTGCGTCGGTGATGCTGTCACCTTGGAAGAGAATTTTCATGGTAAACCGCCTTTTCCGGAAATTTTTTTCTATTGTAGCACATCCGGTAGGGAAAATCAATGGCTCAGGGAAAAAACTCAATGAATTCTGGAGAAAACAAAATTTTCTCCGGAAAAAACGCTATTTTCTCCAGAGAAAACGATATTTCCTTCAGAGAAAACGATATCTTCTCCAGACAAAACAATGGCTTATCCCAAGAAACCGGTAATTTCTGAAGATTTTTTGAAATTTTATCGTATTTTCTGTGAAAAGAAAAAATTCCCGCTCTTGACAACGGATAGAATTTAGTCTATAATAATTTTGTATGTCAAATCAACCTATCATCGGAAAAGCGCCCTTTGGCAGCTTTTCCGCGTCTTGAAAACGAAAGGGGAGAAGTCCTATCAAAAAGAAGGTCTTTCAGGATAAGCTGATCGCAGATCTGCGGGAACTGATTGTGACCAGTGCGGAGCTCTATGGAGATAAACCGCGGTATGTGTATAAGGACAAGAAGAGCCGCGAAGAGGTTATTTTTACCTATAACGATTTTTTGCGGGAAATGAATCAGACAGGAACCGCCTTTGAGGCGCTGGGCCTCGGCGGCAAAACCGTGGCGGTGATCGGCGAGACCCATCCCGCCTATGTGGTGACCTATTACGCCGTGGTCAACGGCAACGGCATCATTGTGCCGCTTGATAAAGAGATCAACGATGACGAATTGGTAAACTTCTTAAAGAGAAGCCATGCCGAAGCGGTGGTCTATACCGCCTCTCTCAATGAGCGCATGGAGGCGCTGGCTCCCCGGATGGAGGGAATCCGCTACCGTATCGCGGTGGACCCCATGACCGATTATACGGCCGAGGGCTATCTCACCTGGCAGGCACTTCAGGAGCTGGGTGCGTCGGAGCTGGAAAAAGGCAACCGCAGCTATCTGGATCTTGAGCTTGACCGGGAAAAGCCCTGCGCTCTTCTCTTTACATCGGGGACTACCGGTACCAGCAAAGGCATTCTTCTGTCTCAGAAGAACCTGGCGGCAGCCTGCAATGCCTCCTGTCTTTCCATGTATCATCTGAACAATGAATCGGTGCTCCTCTCGGTGCTGCCCATCAACCATACCTATGAGATGACCTGCGGCCATCTGGCGGCGGCCAACAAGGGCGCCACTACCTATATCAACGACAGCATCAAGTATGTGGTGAAGAATCTGGCGCACAGCCAGCCCACCGCTATGCTCTTTGTGCCCCTCTTTGTAGAGACGCTGCACAAGCGCATCTGGGATACCATCGAAAAGAAGGGCATGACCGAGAAGGTCAAAAAGGCCATCAAGCTCAGCAACCGCCTGCGCAAGGTGGGTATCGATATGCGCAAGCGCTTCTTCGGTCAGATTACCGCCGTCTTTGGCGGCCGGCTGGGAAGCATCGTCTGCGGCGGAGCCCCGCTCGATCAGCGTCTGATCGACGATTTTGACGCCTTCGGCATTCCGATTCTGAACGGTTACGGCATCACCGAATGCTCGCCGCTTGTGTCGGTCAATCTTTTGGGCAAGTCCCGTCCCGGTACCGTGGGCACGCCGGTGGAGCACTGCGAGGCCAAGGTCATCCTCGACGAAGGTCAGGATACCGGCGAGATTCTTGTCAGGGGCGACAATGTGATGCTGGGTTATTTTGAGGATCCCGAGGCAACCGCTGCCGCCTTTACCGAGGACGGCTGGTTCCGCACCGGCGACGTGGGATTTATCGACGAGGACGGATATATTCATATTACCGGCCGCAAAAAGAATATTATTATTCTGAGCAACGGGAAGAATATCTATCCTGAGGAGATTGAGCAGTACCTCGCTCCCATCTCCCTGATTGCCGAATGTGTGGTGGTGGGACGTACCAACGCCAACGGCGAGGTGGTTCTTACCGCGCTGATCTACCCCGATCCCGAGGCGGCCGAGGGCATGACTTCCGAGGCGATTTATGAGAAGCTGAAGGAGGAGGTCAACGAGGTCAACAAGGCGCTGCCGGTCT
>CAZGQH010000011.1:0-12444 GCA_964527575.1 uncultured Lachnospiraceae bacterium | reverse complement strand
CCTACTGCCATTGAACAGTGTTACTTTATCCTGTCTCATCTTAAGGAAATCATCCGGGATCGCTTTTCTATTGTCAACTGTTCCAAAATTACCGTTGCTGGCGACAGCGTCGGCGGAAATATGGCAATTGCCATGGCGTTGATGGCGTCAATGCGTCATGGATCCTGTATCGATAAGCTGCTCTTATATTATCCGGTAACAAACGCCTGCTTTGATACACCGAGTTACTGTCAGTTTGCCGTGGATTATTACCTGTATCGGGAAGGGATGAAATGGTTCTGGCGTCAATATACAACTTCTATGGAGGATCGGAACCAGATCACGGCATCCCCTCTTCGGGCAAGTATCGATTGCTTGAAATGCCTTCCTCCGACAATGATCATCAATGGGCAGGCGGATGTACTTCGCAGTGAGGGAGAAGCCTTTGGTGTAAAGCTTCGATGTGCCGGTGTAGAGGTCACTGCCGTGCGGGTACAGGGAATCATTCATGATTTTGTGATGCTGAATGCACTGGACCAAACCAATGCCTGCCGTACCGCGATGGACGCATCCACCGCGTGGATTAATCGCAGATAATCATCCTTTTTCCGTATTGGCGTTACAAAATAAAAAAGTAAAAAACACCATTGCAATCCGAACCTCTATGGTTTGGACGCAACGGTGTTTTCCTTTATCCTCTCGGATACGGAAGCGTTTTTTCGGTCATGGAATAAATTCAGATCATTCATCCGAATGCGGTATGTCGTTTTTTAGTAGTGTTCTTCCATGTCGGCGATGGCTTTGGTAGCCTGAATGGTGCCATGAGGGTGATGCGGCGGAGCATATATGGTATAGATTTTAAGCGGGCAGTTTCCGGTGTTGACAATATTGTGCCATGTCCCGGCAGGGACAAAAACAGCGTATCCGTCGCAAACAGGCCGCTGATAGTTCAGTTGGTTCTGCGAGTCGCCCATCATAGCAATGCCATAGCCTCTTTCGATCCGGATAAACTGATCGGTATCCGGATGTACCGATCGCCGCATTCGTCCGATATCTGGATCATTTTTTTGCGCAGATTATGAAGATGGATGCGGATTGTCTGCGTGTTCAGATGAGGCATTTTCCACACTGCTTCGTAGATATCGTATGCCGAGTAATAGTTTCCGGCGTGCTGCATCAGAAAGGCCAAAATATTGAACTCGCTTGAGGTGAGGTCAAGCGGACGATTTTTATATACCGATGTTCTTTTTCTCCGATCGACGGCAAGTCCGTGCAGGGTGATAACGGCTTCCTTGGGCGGAAGAAGCCGAAGCGCCATTCTCGCTTCACTCACTGGGATAGATGCGGGTTTAACAATATAATCGACAGCGCCGTAGTCGAAGCCCTGCAGAATATTGTCATCCGACCCGAGATCGGAGAGAATGACGACGGGTGTTTCGTTTTCGAGCTCGCTCAGAAGAGACAAGCCGCTTCCGTCCGGGAGAATGAGATCCAGGAGCAGGACATCAAATATTTCTTCTTTGACCGCCTTGGTTGCTTCGGTCAGGTTTTTGGCCTGCCGTACCGTATTTAATTTAGAAAAATGACCGTAAAGCTCCGCTCTCAATGCGTCGGAATCTTCCACGATAAGAATTTTTTTATTTTCAATCGTTTTCATAGGAGTACCTCATGCCGCTGCGAGAGACGGCTCAAACAAATCTGGGAACAGGACATTTATTATTATAGCGTTTGGGGTCGAAAAAAGCAATGAAATCCTGTTAAGAAATGTTAAGAAAGCAGAATGAATGCAGTATCTTCGGTTATTTATGATAAAATGTCCTCAAGCAAGTACGGCGGCCTGCCGGAGCATTCTTCAAAGAAATATTTTACTTGTGGATTAAGGAGGAGAAACGTGAAAATTTTTAGGGCAAAAGGCAAACAGGTGCTTTGCCTTTTATGCACATTATTTGTGATTGCGAGCGTATTTGCCTGTATCGGGTCAATCCCCGTGAACGCCGAAACCAATACGGCGGGACATTGGATAGAAACGAACGCGACGGGGAATCTCATTCCCACGCTTGCCGGGGATTCGCTGGTGAGCCAGGGGTGGTGTACCAGCAATTCCAATCAGACCAATCCGAACGGATTTTGGGAAGACGGAGTTTTTAAAAACCGAGCTAACAGTACAGAGGATGACCTTGGTAATAAAGAGTATCAGGGCGGCGTCTACTATACGATAGATCTTTCCGACGCCGACCGGGTAAAGGCCGACCTCGGGCAGCTTACCCTTACCGCCTCCTCGACAAACTGGTTTCAGGCTTCGGCGCATCACTATATTTCCGTGCGTGCTGAGTTTTATAATGCGAGCATGGCGATCAACCTGTCGCTTGCCGTCGTTGTCATCGCGCTTACCTGTGTGATCGTTGTTCTTCTTGTTAAAATGAAGAAAAAACGCGGTTAATTTGTACGGGATCGATACTGCACGGAAAACACAGGCGGTAAAATAAACAAAAAAGCCTTGGCAGGAAAGTATCTTGCCGGGGCTTTTCCTATGATTTCATGATGCACAAACAGGATGGTGTATCGTTGTCACATATGCACAGAATTATGTTTGAAATAGAGAGAGTTGTAAAGTTGTATTGACAAAACGCGTATAAGATGATACCATAAAGACAGAAATTGACCCGGATAAAAACTTGCGAACCCCGAGAGCGAATATATGTCTATGGGATTTTTGGTAAAGCCGTCAGGTCATCTTGTAGAAATAGAAAAAAGCGCATGTGCAGCTCGGGAGATCGTTCGGGCTGTTTATGCGCTTTTTTATTTTCCAGGATAAGAATGGATCAGGAGACACAAATATTATGAAAAGAAGTGGAGAAGGGAAGTCAATGAAGAATTTTAAAAATCTTCGCGAATTTGCCACCCCGCTGCAAAAGATCGTGTGGAGGTCGTTCATCGAAATTTTTCCGCTGGAGTACAGTACCTCTCAAATGGAGGAGGGCGAATTGAAGCAGAGCTGTCGGGAACTGTATGCTTATACCACAGAGGGTATGATTGACATTGCCGAGCACCCGGAAGCATACGGATTCATTCCCGATGATCGTCTGAGCCGATATGAAGTCTATTGCTTTCATCCTGTTTTCCTCAAAAACCTGCTTTCCCATCCCTGCGAAAAAGAAAAGAACAGCATTCTGATTGACAATATAGAATATGACAGTGTACTTGCACAGATCGAAAGAAAGCTGAAAAAAATCAAAGTTCTCGACCGCACCTTTCCCTTAAGGGAGCTGCTGAAAATACTTGATTACAGGGGCATCTGCATAAAGCGGGGAGAGACACAGACCCGCATCACCAATTCTCGTTATCCGAATCTGTTTTATGCGGCTGCCCTTCTGGAAGAAACGGCGTCTGCGTATTATCAGTGGAAAAAGCGTACTCCCCAGCAATACAGACTGCTTGACTTTCTTTCCATCGGGAATGAAAAACGAAGATTTACGCTGGAAGATATCATCGCTCCGATGTATGACGACGAAAAAGCTCGTCTGTGCCAATTCATCGGGGAACTGAAGAAGAAAATCAGGCTGGGTCAGTCCTACAAAATCTGGTATTACCGCGCGGCGGATTTCAGTTACAAAAAGAAATCGCTGTTTTATATCTGGTGGGGCAAGTCGTATTCCTTCGAGATCGGCGTTTGTTTGCCCGCAGCGGATACCGCCGCTTATGCGTATCTCCTCGGCGAGATCAACAAACAGCCGGATGCGGAAGCATTCAAGGCGTTCTGCTATGACCATATCAAGATGTGTACGGGATGCAATATCAACTGCATCCGGAGGAACGCATACAAGAAGGATTGGATCCTGTTTGACCGCCCCATGGACAAGCTTATCCGGAGCTGTGAGCCGCATATTACGGCTTATGACTTTTCGGAAGAAAGCGGTCGCTATATCACCCGGCTGATCGAAATGACGATACGAATGATCGATCTTGGACTGGTGTAAACCCAATCGCGAGAATACCACAATCCTAGGTAAATTTGAGAAGAAAGTTATGCCGGAGAGTGATTTCTGTGCTTCTGATATTATAAAAAACTGCGGAAAAAATTGTTGTGATCTTTGCTTGTGATAGGAACAGGCTCGTCGGCTTCCTATCTTTATGAGGTAAAAATGGGTGTTTATGAATACAATCAAGCGGCTTTAGAGGAATTAAGCAGAGGAAATTTCAGTAAGGCACAAGAACTTCTCTTTGAGAATGCCCAAAAGAACCCCTGTCACGGAACATACAATAATTTAGGATATTATTTATGTACGGAGGGGTTGGAATGCAAAAACGGAAAAGTAAGAAATGCAGATATCCTTGGCATGAAATATTTATTGAAAGCAAAACAGCTTCGCAGAACTTCTGTAAATCTATCCAATATAGCGACTGCAATTCATTTAAGGCTGGGGACAGAATCAAAGAAGGGTGCCAATCCGGATGATATTTATTCCTTTCAGAATGCATATGTATGCTTGAAAGAAGCTGTTTTACTTCATCCATCGGATGAGACCGAATATAATATGCTTCGGTTTCTTTATCTGATGGATCAGGATGTCAATGCCATAGTAAAGCCCCTTGAGCAGTTGATTACAAAAAATCTCTGTCAGGATAGCGTGAATTTCTATCTATCTTTACTTTGCAAGGCGTCTTGTTTTGAAAAGTGTTTAACGGTTTTGGAAGAATGTCGATACCTGTTAGACGAAATGGACTTGTTGACTTATTTTTGTCTATGCGGCGAGTACGAAAAGGGCGCGGATTTATATGATGATATTGTATGTTCAACGTTTTACTTGGGAGAAGAATATTCCGCTATGATGCTTGAATGTCTTGTGCGCTCCGATCGTAAAAAGCAGATGGCCTCTTTTCTTGATTTCGTGAAACGTCAGGAAGCAGGCTTGGTGTACCCATCCCAAAAGGAATGGATGGGCAAAATTCCCAATGATCAAGCCGAGCTTTTACAATACACGAATACTGTAATTTCAAGATATCGATATGTTCCTCAATATAGGACGCCTTGCGGATATTTCGGATGTAAGGAACACGGAACGGAAGAAATTATTTGAGTTCAGGTATGGTAATATGAAGAAATATGTGTTTTATGATACCGATATAACCGGGCATGAAGAATACGATATAAAAAACGAGGATTATAGGAATTTAATTCGGTTTTGTTCGGATCGGTGTCTTTATTTTTCTTTATTAAAGACTGTTCCGGAAGATCCTGTGAGCCTGGCATTAGCGAAATATGCAATTTCTCGTCCCTATGTGTGCCCGGAACCGCAAAAACGGTATACCTACCTTCAATCAGAATTTCAACCGTATGATATTTTTAATCCTGTGTGTGATGATTCTATTTCGATCGTAATGCAATTAAATTCGGTATTCTCGTATTTTTGGGACGGAAAATGTGCATGTGCCCAGGATCTTACTTTCTATCGCTCGGACGGTAGTATACTTTTTTCATCAATTACCCATGAAGGAAATTGCACATTATACTTAACAAAACAGGAAGAGAAAGAGTGGGTTTTGCGTGAACTGTGGCATGAGGAATAATTTCTTTCTTTGATAAAGTTGAATCGTTATCATAGGGATCGTATAACTATGGAACTGATCCCATCAGTCACTTTATTAAAGATGTTATCCCATATTGGATATACGGAAATTCAGAAGAAGATACTACGACATGGTGGGAACGAATGCGGGGAAATTGATATGAGAGAACAGAAAAAACAAAAACATATAACACATGTCTTGTTAATTGTTTTTGCACTTCTTGTGTTTATCGGTGAGATAATGGGGCTACTGCAATTAGTGAACTATCATAAAGTTCGGAAACTTTGCGCTGAAATTAAAGAAGGAAAGGAAATTCACACCAAAATATCCGACGGAACCACTCATCCGGTTTTTACTAACATACTGTTTACAATCATTCAAACGGAAGGCGTTAAAATCCCATTGGTAGAGGCTTGTTTGTATGGAAACCTGCAGGCAGTGGAAACTTTGCTGAAAAACGGAGCCGATCCAAATTTTTATTTTGACGGATATTGGTCTCCGATGGAAGCTAATGTTAACAGCTGTCAAAACAGGGAAAACCGATTTGAGATTATGAAGTTGTTGGTCGAGTATGGAGCGGATGTCGATGGATATGCTTCTTATGATCCGGCTATATTTGATTTAGTGAAAAGATTCGTTTTTGGAAGAAATGATCCCGATGAAGAGGAAATGATTCTATGGCTGTTAGATCACAACGCGAAAAGGACAGAAGAAAGCGGAAATAATATATTATATTATGCGGTAAGAGGAAACAGTCCCGATTTCGTTCAGACTTTGATTGAGGACTACAATTTTGATGTCAATGAAAAGGGTAATTACGGACGCACACCTTTATGTAGTGCAATTAGTTTGTGTTCTATTCCATACAGCAATGAAACAGTCGTTCTGAAAATCGTTCAAGTACTTCTAACGAATGGTGCAGATGTGTCTATTTTGGATGAAAACGGAAAGGTCGCACTTGACTATGCTGTGGAAAGAGGATTTACCGAAGTTGCTGCATTATTAGAAAAATGAAGCTGGAAATCCGGTAACCGTCTACAACTTCGAAGTTGAGGGCTTCTACACTTATTATGTTACCGACAGTGAAATTTTGGTGCATAATAAGTGTGATGAAGAGGGAGTGGTTATTTCGGCAAACAGACAAGCATTAATTTCATTTGCGAGGCAAATGCGGTATTGGGGGGTGAACAATAGGGAGGGCATGGTGTTTTCCACCGAGCCCTCCCTATTGGTATGGGAAATGCACATCGTTTTTTCAATGCTTGACCGCGTCCTTTCTTCTTGCTGGACGAGATGAAGTTTCAGTTTTATCAGTCTGTTTCGGAAGGGCGGGAGTGGTTTTCAGTGTCGATGCGTTCCTTGGCAACGCGGTTTTGTTCCAGGTACTGTTTGATCGCGGCAAAGGATTTTTCGCTGATGACATGTTCGATACGGCAGGCATCCTCGGCGGCAGTGGCCTCATCGATGCCTATGTTTATGAGCGCATCCCGCAGTACGGTGTGTTTTTCGTAAATGCGGCTGGCGGCATGCCGTCCCTCTTCCGTCAGGGTAATCGATCCGTTTATATCGGTTCGGATATAGCCTGCATCCCGCAGAAGGCCAATGCCGCGGGAAACGCTGGGTTTCGAGTAGTTCATCCACTCGGCGACATCGACCGAGCGGACGGTTGTTTTTCTCAGTGACAGAATATAAACGGTTTCCAAATACATTTCTCCGGATTCATTCAACGACATGGCAAGCTCCTTTATCAAAGCGTTTTGGACTACTTAACTGGAGGTGTGGGACTCCGGTTAAGAACAGTATACTACAAAAAGGAGAAAAAAGCAAATTTTTATAAAAAAAACTCTTGACAAATCAATAGGCAAGTGATACAATGTTTACGGTTAGCGAGAGCTAACTGAATTTTAACATCTGTGGTTAGTGATTGCTAACTTGAAAAGCGATTTGCTAACTTGAAAGCAATAAGAAAGGAGACCGATTATGCTGCCGCTTGCGCTTAGTCCGGTAGGAGAAAAAAGCACTATCAAAAAAGTCGGAGGAAAGGCCGAGGTCAAGACACATCTTGAAAATCTCGGTTTTGTGACAGGGGGAGAGGTCACAATCATCGCCCGGATCGGCGGTAATGTTATTGTCAGTATCAAGAATTCACGTATTGCCATCAGCAAGGAGATGGCGGGGAAGATCTTGGTTTGAATGAAAAAATTTCTATTCTACGATGAGGAGGAGTTGCTTTGAATACCTTGAATAACACAAAAGTCGGAAACACGGTTAAAATCCTTAAGCTCTACGGAACCGGTGCGGTTCGGCGCCGCCTGATGGATATGGGGCTGACGAAAGGGGTAGAGGTCTATGTCCGCAAGGTAGCGCCGTTGGGCGATCCGATGGAATTGACGGTGCGGGGCTATGAGCTCTCGCTGCGCAAAGCAGACGCGGAAATGATTGAGGTCGAATAGAATTTTTTTTGAATCAGAGTTAGTGTTTGCTAACAAAAAGAAAGCGAGGAGAAAACATGTCATTGAAAATTGCCCTTGCAGGCAATCCCAACTGCGGAAAGACCACACTTTTCAACGGGCTGACCGGGGCCAATCAGTATGTGGGCAACTGGCCGGGCGTAACGGTGGAGAAAAAAGAGGGAAAGTGGAAGCGGGATCGCGAGGTAACGATTGCCGATCTACCCGGAATCTACTCTCTGTCACCCTATACACCGGAGGAGATAATCGCTCGCCGGTATCTGACCGAAGAGCGGCCGGATGTGATTCTGAACATTGTGGACGGAACCAATCTCGAACGCAATCTCTATCTGACGATGCAGCTCGGCGAACTGGGACTTCCGATGATTGTGGCGGTCAATATGATGGACGTCGTTAAGAAAAACGGCGACAGCATCGATCTGAAGGCGCTCTCCCGTTCTCTCGGCTGTTCGGTCGTGGCCATTTCTGCGCTGAAGGGAAGCGGTTTGACCGAGGCTGTGGAGGCGGCCCTTTCGGCAGCCAAAGCCGGAAAGGCGATCCCCCGGCGGGAATTTGGCAATACGGTCGAGGCGGCGATCACCCGGATCGAGGAGATTGCCCTTTCGGATTTTCCGGAAGAGACAAGGCGATGGTATGCGGTTAAGCTCTTCGAGCGGGACAGCGCTGTCTCTGAAAAACTGGCTCTATCTCCGGAGAAGCGGGAGAAAATCGAGGAGACGATCGCGGCCGTGGAACGCGAACTGGACGATGACGCGGAATCTGTCATCACCAACGAGCGCTATGAGTCGATTGGGCGGATGATCCAGACCTGCTACCGGAAGAAGGACAAAGACCGGCTGACTCTTTCCGACAAGATTGACCGGATTGTAACCAACCGCTTCTTGGCGCTTCCGATCTTCGCGGCGGTGATGTTCTTTGTATATTACCTGTCCATTGGCTCCATCGGAGACTGGACGGTCGGTTTTATGAACGACACCCTTTTCGGGGAATGGATTGTTCCCGCCGTGGCCTCCGGCTTGGAAGCCATCGGCTGCGCGGGATGGCTCGTCAGCCTGATCGCTGAGGGAATCGTGGGCGGTGTAGGTGCCGTTCTCGGGTTTGTTCCGCAGATGCTGATTCTCTTTCTGCTTCTGGCTCTCTTAGAGGATTGCGGCTACATGGCCAGAGTTGCCTTCATTATGGACCGGATTTTCAGACGGTTCGGTCTTTCGGGCAAATCCTTTATTCCGATGCTGGTCGCCACGGGCTGCGGCGTTCCCGGTATCATGGCCTCCCGCACGATCGAACAGGATCGCGACCGGAAGATGACGATTATGACCACCGGCTTTATTCCCTGCGGTGCCAAAATGCCGATTGTCGGTATGATTGCAGGTGCTCTTTTCGGTGGCAGCGCCTGGATCGCTGTGTCCGCTTACTTTATCGGTGTCGCCGCCGTGATCCTCTCGGGGATTATTCTGAAAAAGACGAAGCCCTTTGCCGGCGAGCCCGCCCCCTTCGTCATGGAGCTTCCTGCCTATCATCTGCCTCTTCCGAAAAACTTCCTCCGCGCTACCTGGGAGCGGGGCTGGTCCTTCATCAAACGCGCCGGAACCGTGATTCTGGCTGCCAGTGTTGTCATCTGGGCTCTGAATTCGCTGTCCTTTGAGGGCGGCTTCCACTACATTACCGAAGAGCAGGGCGGCCGTTCTCTCCTGGAGTGGATCGGCAGCGGCATTGCATGGCTGTTTGCGCCTCTGGGCTTTGGCAGCTGGCAGGCTGCCGTGGCAACCGTCCTCGGCCTTGTGGCCAAGGAGGAGGTTGTAGGCACCTTCGGTACATTATCTTCTATGGCCAGCGCCGATCTGGCTATGGAGGGCGATGCCGCCATGTATGCGGTCATTGCCAAGGAGTTTTTCGGAAACAGCGCTCTTGCGGGCTTCTCTTTCATGATCTTCAACCTGCTCTGCGCTCCCTGCTTTGCGGCGATGGGCGCGATCAAACGGGAAATGAACAATCCCAAATGGAGCCTGTTTGCTATCGCTTACATGTGTGTGTTTGCCTACGGTACCTCTCTCGTTGTCTATCAGTGCGGCGCATGGTTTATCGGGAAGGGAAATATTTTCGGTACGCTGGCTGCTGCTGCGGTTCTCCTCGTCTTTTTGTTCATGCTCTTTCGCAGAAATCGCGCCGAAAAGCAGCTGGTGCCTGAAGTAGCGAAATAATATAGGAGGCTTTTGTTATGTGGCCAACCATTCTTGTGTCCGCAGTCCTTGTGGCGATTCTTACGGCCATCGTGGTCTGCTGGATTAAAAGGAAAAAAAGCGGGAAAAGCAGCTGCTCCTGCGGCGGAAACTGCGGCGCCTGCGGTCTGTGCGGCAGCAATCATCGGAATAAGAGCGGGCGTGATGAGGCCGAAAACGCTCCACGTCCGTAAATTCGGTGTTTGCCGCGATCGAAGGTAATTTCACAGCGATGTATCGGAAGATTTCTTGACAGATACGGTTTTCTGTGCTATAATGCCTCCTACATCAAAAAGGAAGGAGGTTTTATTCTGAACATCGAAAAAGTGACGGTCAACGGCGTACCGATCGCGTTAGTGAACGGTGAGGGCAAAGTCATAACCGACCGTTCCTCTGCGCTGGAGCTGATTGCCGAGCTGAGATCCGGCATGGGTGTCTCGCGGTTGGCCGTGGACAAGAAATTGATTGCCGAGGACTTTTTTGTGCTGAGCACAGGTCTTGCCGGAGAAATTCTTCAGAGATTTATCAATTATCAGGTGAAAATCGCTATTTACGGTGATTTTTCGATCTATACCAGCAAACCGCTTGCGGATTTTCTCTATGAGTCCAACAAGGGAGAGGATGTCTTTTTTGTGGCTGATAAAGAAGAAGCACTTCGCCGTTTGGCGGAAGCGATCTGAAAAAAGGCTCTGCGATAAGCAGAGCCTTTTTTATGCGCAGAAGGGGAAGAATTAAATCCAGTTGATCTGCGTTTTTCTCTTGCTTTTGGTGGGATTTCTTGCTATAATGATAAAAAAGCGCATGGAAAGAGAAAAATCCATATGCAGCCTGGCGGAATACAGACGGGGAAAATGCCCGACTTTTTCTCTCTCTGCCGGGGGCGCCATTTTTCCGATTTTCTCGTGCGCTTGTTTGTCTTTCTGAGAAAGGAAGGATTCACGTATGACGCAGAAGGATGTGTTTGAAAAAGCCCTGTGGGTGGGAGCAGGAGAGGAGGCTGGGGAAGGGTTCCGTTTTCCGGTTCTTCGCGGCCGCTTTTCAGGCAAAGGCGTGAAAAAAGCCACCCTTTATGTTCTGGGACTTGGCTTTTTTCACTGCTATATCAACGGCAAGAGAGTGGGGGAAGATCTCTTTCTCCCCCTGAATACCGACTATGAGGCGCGGCAAGATTATCCGAAAGGGGAGGTACTTGCCGGCCATCGGATCTATGTTCCCGTGTACGATGTCTCTTCGCTTTTGGAAGAGGGAGAGAATGTGATCGCCCTTCATTTCGGCGGGGGATGGTATACCTTTGAGGACGCCCGTTTCGGCGATCCCAAAGCGATTTGGCGTGTCTTCGGTGAAGGGGAGGATGGTGAATTTTCTTTTGGATCCTCTACCGACGACAAGATCGGCGAGAGCTTTGTGAGGGAAGGCTATCTGCCCGCCACCGAAAAACAGGATTTTACCGTCGCTACACCGGCAGTTTTTGAGAAGGATTATGATGACTCCTCCTGGAAGAGTGCCTCACTTGCCAAGCCCCTTGACACGGAGTATCTCTTCAGCGACTGTCCCGCTGATGGCCTTATCGAAACTCTCCCGGTGACCAAGCTCTCCGAGGGGGAGGTCGAGCTCTACGACTGCGGACGGAACACCACCGGATACCCGGTGCTGCGTCTGAAGGGGAGCCGGGGCGATTGTGTGAAGGTGACCTTCTCTGAGGAGCTGACCGCCGAGGGAACACTGCATCCTCACTTCTGCTACCGGCAGTCGGTGACCTATGTCAGCGACGGAAAGGAGAGGATTGTGCGTCCGCTCTTCACCTGGTTCGGCTTCCGCTACTTCACGGTAGAGGGCGATGCGGAGGTGCTGGGTGTAGAGGTCGTCCACTGCAAGGCGGTGCAAAATAGTTTCTTTGAATCGGATAATTCACTGCTTAACTGGCTGCACGACACCTACCGGAACACGCAGTTGACCAATATGCACGCGGGGATTCCCTCCGACTGTCCCCACATCGAGCGGCGGGGCTATACCGGCGACGGGCAGCTGGCCTGTCATGCGGCCATGAGTATTCTGGACGCGGAGGCATTCTATCGCAAGTGGATCGGTGACATTGCCGACTGTCAGGATGTCCTGACCGGACATGTTCAGTATACCGCGCCCCAGACCAGCTGCGGCGGCGGTCCCGGCGGCTGGGTCTGTGCCATTGTGTAGGTGCACTATCAGTA
>CAZGQH010000010.1:0-12765 GCA_964527575.1 uncultured Lachnospiraceae bacterium | reverse complement strand
GCCGTGAACGGGGCGCTTTCCATCGGGGATTTCTATTTCAAGCTCCTTTCGAAGATGAAGCATATCACCGAGCCCAAGGTGCAGGCCCGATCGGGGATCATCGGCATCAGTTGGGCGGGCGCCGGCGGAGAGGCCTCGGCACTCTTCAACGACAAGTATCTGGCGGCCGACGGCATTGAAAATGTCATCAAGGTGCTGGATGAGATCGACAACGGCAATATCCGCAACCTTGACTTTGTGGAGCTGAACGCCTGTCCCGGCGGCTGCGTGGGCGGGGTGCTCAATATCGAGAATCCCTATATCGCCAAAGCCCGCCTGCAGACCCTGCGCCGTTATCTGCCGGTCTCGCTGAACAAGTTGGAGGAGGGAAAGCTTTCCACCTATGAATGGGATTCCTCCCCCGATTTCGAATATGCGGCGAAGCTGTCGGAGGACCGGCATGAGGCCATGCGGAAGATGAAAGCGATTGTGGAGATCACCGAATCGCTGCCCGGCATCGACTGCGGTTCCTGCGGCGCCCCCTCCTGCCGGGCGCTGGCCGAAGATATTGTAAACGGCAAGGCCAAAAAAGAAGACTGTGTTCTGGTGATGAAGGAGCTGCTTGCGGCCTATTATCACAGCACGAAGGCGGAGCAGGAGAACAAGGGGGAGTGACCCCATAAGGAGGATGACTGTATGACGGTAAAGGAAGTGGCAGAGGCGCTGTCGCTGGAGGTGCTGGCGGCGCCGGAGGAAAGTCGGGAGGCGGTCGGCTGCTATACCGGCGATCTTCTCAGCTGGGTGATGGGCAAGGCCTCGGCGGACAATGTCTGGGTGACCATCATGACCAACATCAATACGGTGGCGGTGGCTACTTTGGTGGACGTCTCCTGTGTGATCATCGCCGACGGTGCGGAGATCGAGCCGGAGGTGGTGGCCAAGGCGGCGGAGAAGGGGGTCAATCTCTATCGGAGCGAAAAAAGCGCATACACCCTCTGTGCCGCTCTTTCGGCGCTGCTATGAGATTCTATTACGATTTACATATGCACTCCTGCCTCTCTCCCTGTGCCGACGACGACATGACCCCCTGCAATATGGCGGGCATGGGGATGCTGAAGGGGCTTTCGATCATGGCCCTAACCGACCACAACAGCTGCAAAAACTGCCCCGCTTTTTTCAAAGCCTGTCAGGGCTACGGCATTCTGCCGGTGGCGGGCATGGAGCTCTCCACGGCGGAGGATGTTCACATGGTAGCGCTCTTTCCCACCCTGGAGGCGGCCATGGCCTTTGACGAAGCGCTGGACAGCCACCGGATGCCGGTGGCCAACGATCCCGCCGTCTTCGGCAACCAGCTGCTCATGGGGGCGGAGGATCTGCCGCTAGGGGAATACGGGCCCCTTCTTCTTGCGGCCACCGATCTCTGGATGGGGGAGGCGGTGGAGCTTGTCAGAAGCTATGGGGGAATCGTCTATCCCGCCCACATCGATCGCCCCGCCAACGGTATTATTTCGATTCTCGGCGACCTGCCCGGGGGCTACGGCTTCACGGCCCTGGAGTTTCACGACCGGGAGAAGTATGACGATTACAAAGAGCGCTATGCCGAGGTGGCGGGCAAAAAACTGGTTGTCTCTTCCGACGCCCACTCCTTGGGGTATATTTCGGAAGCCGAGAATTATTTCGAGCTGGATGTTGCCGAGGACGCTTCCCCTGTCGAGCTGACCGAAAAACTTTTCCGCTTTTTACAGGCCAAGTGAGGTCTCCCCAATACTTTCTTTGCAAAATTTTTAAAATAATTGTTGAAATCCATCGACAAGTATTGTATAATACAAGTTGATGCGTGCTTTCTTTCAGTATTCAATGAAAATCAAATAAAAGGTGCAAAAAGGAGTTTTCCAACATGAAAAAGAAATTGACCACGGTTATGTTTCGCGGTACCAAGACCCAGGAAGAGAAGCTTCTTGCGGTGATCGAGAAATACCGTGACACAGAAGGCGCCATGATGCCCATCCTTCAGGAAGCCCAGGAGATCTACGGCTATCTGCCGATTGAAGTGATGCGGATCATTGCCGAAAAGACCGATACGCCCCTGGAAGAGGTATTCGGCGTGGCCTCCTTCTATTCCCAGTTCTCCCTCAATCCCAAAGGACAGGTGGCGGTGGCCGTCTGTCTCGGTACCGCCTGCTACGTCAAGGGCAGCGGTCAGATCTTGGAAAAAATCGTGGAGATTTTGGGTGTTCCCGCCGGTTCCACCTCGTCCGACGGACGCTATTCGGTGGATGCAACCCGCTGCATCGGTGCCTGCGGTCTTGCCCCGGTTATGACGGTAAACGGCGAGGTCTACGGCCGTCTTGTTCCTGCCGACGTGCCCGGCATTCTCGAAAAATACCGGTAAGTCATGAAGGAGCTCTCCCTCAATATCCTTGACATCGCCAAGAATTCCACGGCGGCGGGAGCCTCCCTCATCGAAATCTCGCTGGAGACCGATGAGAAGGGGCTTCTTACTCTGACCATTCGGGATAACGGCTGCGGTATGGACGAGGAGACCCTGCGGCGGGTGTCCGATCCCTTTTACACCACCCGCAAGACCCGCAAGGTGGGCATGGGGCTTCCGCTTCTTCGTATGGCGGCCGAGAGCACCGGCGGGGAGCTGTCGATTGACTCCTCCACCGATCCCGACTCTCACGGCACTACGGTGACGGCTACCTTTAACACCCGGCATATCGATTTTATGCCGGTGGGGGATGTGGTCTCCAGTCTGGTTATTCTGATCGGCGGGGATCCCGACCGGGACTTTGTTTTCCTTGACCGATCGCCCGAGCGGACCGTTACCCTCGACACACGGGAGCTGCGGCAGGTTCTGGGAGAGGTTTCTTTGGGCGAGTATGAGGTACTGGAGTGGATTCGTGCCTATCTTCTCGACCAGTATCAATCTGAATCAACATAAAAGTACATATACGGAGGATCTAACTATGATTTCTTTGAAAGAACTTGCGGCCATCCGTGAAAAGATGAAGGACAAGGTCGTCGTTCGCGAAGGCTCCGCGGAGAAGCGGGTCGTGGTGGGCATGGCCACCTGCGGCATTGCTGCCGGCGCCCGTCCGGTGCTGAACGCATTTGTAGAAGGGGTAAACAAGGCGGGACTTGCCGAAAAGGTCACGGTCACCCAGACCGGCTGCATCGGCATCTGCCAGTATGAGCCTGTCGTCGAGATTTTCGAGGACGGCAAGGAAAAGACCACTTATGTCAAGCTCACCGCCGAAAAGGTGGAGAAGATTATAAACGAGCATCTTCTCGGCGGCAAGGTCGTTGAAGAATATACCATCGGCGCAAATCGATAAGAGGAAAGGAAAAAGAAAATGGTACGTTCACATGTATTGATTTGCGGCGGAACCGGCTGCACCTCTTCGCACAGCGATGAGATCCGCACTGCCCTCGAAAACGAGGTCGCCGCTAAGGGACTGGCGGAGGAGGTCAAGGTGATCCAGACCGGATGCTTCGGTCTCTGCGCACTGGGCCCCATTATGATTGTCTATCCCGAAGGCACCTTCTATCACAGCGTGAAGGTGGAGGATGTCCCCGAAATCGTGGAGGAGCACCTTCTGAAGGGCCGTCCGGTCTCCCGCATCGTCTATCACGAAAAGGGCGACACCGATACCAAGCATGCAACCTCTCTCTCCGAGACCACCTTCTATAAGAAGCAGCTCCGCGTTGCGCTGCGCAACTGCGGCGTCATCAACCCCGAAAATATCGACGAGTATATCGGTGTGGACGGCTATCAGGCATTGGCCAAGGTGCTCACCGAGATGACCCCCGAACAGGTCATCGAGACGGTGCTTGCCTCCGGGCTTCGCGGCCGCGGCGGCGCCGGCTTCCCCACCGGACGGAAATGGCAGATGGCCCGCACGCTGGTGCCCGATGCCGATCAGAAGTTTGTCTGCTGCAACGCCGACGAGGGCGACCCCGGTGCCTTTATGGACCGTTCGATCCTCGAGGGCGACCCCCACGCGGTGCTGGAGGCCATGGCCATCGCCGGCTATGCCATCGGCTCGAATCAGGGTTACATCTATGTCCGCGCCGAGTACCCCATCGCCATCAAGCGTCTTGAAATTGCCATCGGTCAGGCCAAGGAATACGGCCTTCTCGGCAACAATATCTTCGGCACCGACTTCTCCTTTGATGTGAAGCTGCGTTTCGGCGCCGGTGCTTTCGTCTGCGGCGAGGAGACCGCACTGATGACCTCGATCGAGGGCAACCGCGGCGAGCCCCGTCCCCGTCCTCCCTTCCCGGCTGTGAAGGGCCTTTTCGGCAAGCCCACCATCCTGAACAATGTGGAGACCTATGCCAATATCCCCCAGATCATTCTGAAGGGTGCAGACTGGTTCGCTTCCATGGGCACCGAGACCTCCAAGGGAACCAAGGTCTTTGCACTGGGCGGCAAGATCCAGAACACCGGTCTTGTGGAAGTTCCCATGGGAACCACCCTGCGCGAGGTGGTCTACGACATCGGCGGCGGCATCCCCAACGGCAAGGCCTTTAAGGCTGCCCAGACCGGCGGTCCCTCCGGCGGCTGCATCACGGCCGAGAACCTCGACACCCCTATCGACTATGAGAACCTGATGCGCATCGGTTCCATGATGGGCTCGGGGGGACTTATCGTCATGGACGAGGACAGCTGCATGGTGGATATCGCCCGCTTCTTCCTGGAATTCACTGTGGACGAATCCTGCGGCAAGTGCACCCCCTGCCGTGTGGGTACCAAGAGAATGCTCGAAATCCTCGACAAGATCATCGCCGGCAACGGCACCCTGGAGGATATCGACAAGCTGGAGGAGCTTGCCAACTATATCAAGTCGGCCTCGCTCTGCGGCCTCGGACAGACCGCGCCCAACCCGGTTCTCTCCACGCTGCGCTATTTCCGCGACGAGTATGAGGCTCACGTGGTGGAGAAGCGCTGCCCCGCCGGCGTCTGCAAGAACCTGCTTCGCTATGTGATCGACGCCGACAAGTGTAAGGGCTGCACCCTCTGCGCCAGAAAGTGCCCGGTGGGCGCCATCAGCGGTGCGGTGAAGGAAGCCCACAAGATCGATACCGACAAGTGCGTCAAGTGCGGCGTCTGCATGAGCACCTGTAAGTTCGGCGCGATCAGCAAACAGTAAAAGAGGAGATCGATGAAGATGGATATGATCAATATTAAAATCAACGGGAAGGACTATACCGTTCCCAAGGGCATCACGGTTCTCGAAGCGGCCCGCTATGCCAACGTCGACATCCCGACCCTCTGCTACCTGAAGGATATCAACGAGATCGGCGCCTGCCGCCTCTGCCTGGTAGAGGTCAAGGGGGCAAGAGGGCTTGTCACCGCCTGTGTCTACCCGGTGGATCGGGACGGCACCGAGATTATCACCAACTCCCCCGCCATCATGAAGGCGCGGAAGACCAATCTGGAGCTTCTGCTCTCCAACCATGACCGCAAGTGCCTCTCCTGCATCCGCTCCACCACCTGCGAGCTTCAGAAGCTCTGCCTCGAGTACGGGGTGGACGAGGAAGCCTTTGCCGGTGAGAAGAGCGAGCGCTATATCGACACTTCCTCCGCCTCGATTGTCCGGGATTCCGGCAAGTGCATCCTCTGCCGCCGCTGCTCGGCGGTCTGCGGCAAAGTGCAGGGCGTAGGCGTTATCGGCGCCAACGACCGCGGCTTTGATACCCATATCGGCTGTGCGTTTGATTCCGAGCTGGCGGAAACCTCCTGCATCAACTGCGGTCAGTGCGTGGTAGCCTGCCCCACCGGCGCCCTCCACGAGAAGGACGACACCGACAAGGTCTTCGAGGCGCTGGCCGATCCTACCAAGCATGTGGCCATCTGCTGCGCTCCTTCGGTGCGTGCCCAGATCGGCGAATGCTTCGGCTATGCTCCCGGTACCGATACCGAGGGTCAGATGGTCGCTGCCACCAAGGCGCTCGGCTTTGACGGCGTTTACGACATGAATCTCACCGCCGACCTGACTATTATGGAGGAGGCGACCGAGTTCCTCGGACGGGTGAAGAAGGGCGGCAAGCTGCCCATGATCACCTCCTGCTCCCCCGGATGGATCAAGTTCTGCGAGCACTATTTCCCCGAAATGACCGACAATCTGTCTACCTGCAAGTCCCCCCAGCAGATGTTCGGCGCTATGTATAAGACCTACTACGCCGAAAAGAACGGTCTCGACCCCAAGGATATCGTCTTTGTGTCGGCCATCCCCTGCACGGCGAAGAAGTTTGAGGTGGGCCGTCCCGACCAGTCGGCGGCAGGCGTTCCCGATGTGGATATCGCCATCACCACCCGCGAGCTGGCCCGCATGATCCAGAAGGCCGGCGTGGACTTCAGAAGCATCGAGCCCGCCAAGTTTGACGATCCTTTCGATCTCGGTTCGGGCGCCGGTGTGATCTTCGGCGCCACCGGCGGCGTGATGGAGGCTGCTCTCCGTACCGCGGCTGAGGTCATCGAGGGCAAGCCCCTCGAGAAGGTCGACTTCGAAGAGGTCAGAGGCACCGAGGGCATCAAGTTTGCCACCTACAAGCTGGGCGATATCACCCTCAATGTGGCGGTGGCTTCGGGCACCGGCAACGCCAAGAAGCTTCTCCGGGATGTGGAGGCCGGCAAGGTGGACGTGCAGTTCATCGAGATCATGGCCTGCCCCGGCGGCTGCGTCAACGGCGGCGGTCAGCCCCATCAGCCCGCTTCGGTCCGCAACAACACCGATCTCCGCGCCCTCCGCGCTTCGGTGCTCTATCAGGCCGACAAGGCGATGGATCTGCGCAAGTCCCATGAGAACTCGGCGATCAAGATGATCTATGACGAGTATTTCGGCGAGCCCAACAGCCATAAGGCTCACGAGGTTCTCCATACCTCCTACATCAAGAGAGGTCTGTAAGAGAATAACAACGGTAAAATCCCTCCGGAAGGTTTCCTTACGGAGGGATTTTGCTGCTTCCTGCGGAGAATCGGTGAAATGATAGCAAAAAGCGATGCTTCGGTCAGGATGCCAGGGCGCTATGAGGAACGGTATGACATCGAGCGCGGCGAAGCACCTTGTTCGTGTACTGAAATTCGTTGTCGTGATAAAAGATATGCTTTGCATCGGGATAAAGATTTGCTGTTTCGTTATATGACCATGATATCGCATGATCCAAGCTTCGAGAGGGCGTTTTGCTGTATTGCCGTATTTTTGCATATCTCCTGCTGACCCCCTTTTCCGGACCGATATTCTTTTGCGGCTTCTGTCTTTCATTCTGTGCTATAAACCTTGTTCTTCTGTGCTTTTTCTTGGCATGAAAAGAATCCTCTTGGCGTAGTCTCCAAAACTTTTTTTCGCGTGTCTACTTTATAGGATTATAGCAGTCTCTTTGTCTGGCTATTTTTTCTTGATTTTTGACAAAGCACTTGCAAAATAACAGAAAATTATTTATAATGAATCCAGATAGGAAAAACGCTCCCGAGCGGCGATGCTCTTTTTTCTGGAGATCGAAAAGTGGGGGTACGGTCTGTCTTATGCTGTAACCATACCGAAGAAGAGGCGGGGGAGGGAAGGGCTCCCAATCGGTCCGGTCGCTTTCCGGCTTTCTTTCGCGGTGTGCGTACATAGTGTCATTGACAAAAAATTTATCTAAGGAGGAAAACACAATGACAAAGAATTCTACCAAGCGCGCTCTTGTGGCAAGCCTCTTGTCGCTGCTTCTCTGCTGTGCGATGCTGGTCGGTACTACCTTAGCCTGGTTTACCGACAGCGTTACTTCCGGTAAGAATCAGATTGTCGCGGGAAATCTGGATGTGAATCTGCAGTACAAGGACGCCAGCGGCAGCTGGACTGATGTGAAATCGACAACCGATCTGTTCCATCCGGTTGAGGGCTCGGCTACTTTATGGGAACCGGGTCATGTAGAAGTGGTGAACTTAAAGATTTCCAATACCGGTACGCTTGCCCTGCAGTACATACTTGATATCAGTATTGCGAACGAGATCGGCAGTATCAATGCGGAAGGAAATCCGTTTAAGCTGTCCGATTACATTCAGTTTGCCGTGGTCGATGGAGACAAAACCTATACGGGTGATGCCGCGGGACGGGAACAGGCGATAAAAGACGCTGAAGCGGCAGGCGCTACGGTTCTGGCGACCCTTCCTGCGAATGAAAGCGGTATCTTGCCGCCTCGTGAAAGCGATGATTCATCGAAATATGTAACGCTGATCGCCTATATGCCTACATCCGTTGGCAATGAGGCAAATCACAGAACGGGGGAGGCCGTTCCTACCATCGAGCTGGGTGTTGAATTGTTTGCAACGCAGGCTCCGTATGAGTCCGACAGCTTTGATGAAAATTATGACGCGGACGCTTTGGTGAAGGTTGGCACCATTCAGGAGCTCACCGAGGCTATTGCTGCCGCACAGGCCAATGATGTCATTATGCTCAGTGAAAATATTTTGGAGCCTTTAACACTGGCGATCGATAAAAACATTACACTGTTTATGAACAGCAAGCATCTGACCGTCGTAAATGTGGCGCTGAGCAACGCGGCTTCTCTCACTTTGGTGAGCGGCAACACAGACGCCGTGACGGTGAATGGCGAAGGGACACTTGTACTCAAGAATATGCGCATTACGGCAACTTCAGAGAACGCATCGGCTGTTGCGCTCGGTGAGAGCGCCAATGTTGCTGTCGTCGCTGAAGGAAGCAATACATTGATTGGTGCGAAAAACGGCGACGGTATTCGGGTTCCCGAGACGGCAAGTCTGAATTTGAGCGGCAGCGGAAGCCTGACCGCTAAAGGCAACGCTGCTCAGGAAGGCAACGGAGGGTATGGCAGTGGCATTTGTGCTGACGGTGCTCTTCTGATTGACCGACTCGCGGGTTTGATTGCCGAAGGCTATGGAAACTCTGGTTTCGGTGTTGGCGGCTCCACGACAGAGCTTGTCATTAAGAATACCACGGTTCAGTATGCACGCGGCGGTAATGCAAGCTCTCAGCCTGTAGCCGGTGATGAAAGCTATGTGAAGAGCGGGGAAGGAAAACCGGCGATCGGTATTGATGTTCCGGGTACGGTTACCTTGGAAAATGTCACAGTCAAGAAGGCGGAAGGCGGATTTAAATCGGCTGCTATCGGCGGTTGGTATCACCATGCTGTCACGGTGAATATCTCCGGGTGCACCATAAACGATGTAGTCGGCGGTGCTTCCGCCGCAGCCATCGGTGGAGGCCGTGCAACGAACAATACCGATGATAAGGTGGAGATTTATATCGCCGATTCCCAAATAACGAATGCGCAAGGCGGCTATTTCGGTGCCGGCATCGGTTCGGGCTATGATACCAATTGTTCCGGTCTGCCGAGCGTTCATATTGAGATCACCGCTTCTACAGTAACTGCCAAGGGCGGAAAGTATGCGGCCGGTATCGGAACCGGATATCATGTGGGAAAACTGACCGGCTCGATCGATCAAGATTCTGTTATTGATGCAAGCGCCCCGGATATCGACTTCTATAAGGATAGTTATACCACGGCACAGGCGATTGGCTATGGGGTGATGGATCCGAATCGGGAATTCAAGAATCCGAGTGTTACTTTTACTGTAAAGGGAACGGTAATTGATACCCCGAAAAGCGGAAACTGAGTCCGTTTTTTCCCCTTTTCGTGGGGAAAAGTATCCTGCGGCGCCGGAAAGGTTAGAAAGCATCCGAAAAAACAAACGGGAGAAAGCAGCTCTCGTTTGATCATACCGCTGTAAACCAGCAAAACCCACCGGGCGGCGGAGGCCGTCCGGTGGGTTTTTTGTTTGGTTTTAGCCGTTCAGTCTGGCCTTCAGGGCATCACGCAATTCAGGCGCTTCTGGTAAGGGCGAGAGTTGTAAAAACATATGAAGTTTTCAATTGCTGAAACGCATTTCACGGCTCGTAAACTTTATAAGATCGTACATCGTGGGCTTTAAGATATTCCACCAGCCCTCCATCGGAGCGTTGTCAAGGCATCTCTGCCAACGCCGATATACTTGGGATCATTCCCGCATCAACAGGCTTTGGTGAAGCAACTCGTTCTTCTGTGTTCTTCTTGCTATAAAAATTATTTCCTTCGTGTACTCTTCAAATCTTTTTACTCTATAGGATTATAGCAGTCTCTTTGTTTGGCTATTTTTTTCTTGATTTTTGACAAAGCACTTGCAAAATAACAGGAAATTATTTATAATGAATCCAGATAGGAAAAACGCTCCCGAGCGGCGATGCTCTTTTTTCTGGAGATCGAAAAGTGGGGGTACGGTCTGTCTTATGCTGTAACCATACCGAAGAAGAGGCGGGGGAGGGAAGGGCTCCCAATCGGTCCGGTCGCTTTCCGGCTTTCTTTCGCGGTGTGCGTACATAGTGTCATTGACAAAAAATTTATCTAAGGAGGAAAACACAATGACAAAGAATTCTACCAAGCGCACCCTTGTGGCAAGCCTCTTGTCGCTGTTTCTCTGCTGTGCGATGCTGGTCGGCACCACCTTCGCCTGGTTTACCGACAGCGTTACTTCCGGTAAGAATCAGATTGTCGCGGGGAATCTGGATGTAGAGTTAAACTATTGGGACGGCGACTCTTACAAGAGCGCGGAAGATGTATCTCTGTTTGATGCAGACGCCCTTTGGGAACCCGGCCACACCGAGGTAGTATACCTGCAGGTGAAGAACGTCGGAACTTTGGCGCTCAAGTATAAGCTGGCTGTCAATCCCGATGTGGAACGGCTGGGTATCAATGCGGACGGCGAAAGCTTCAAGCTCTCCGATTACTTGGTATTCTCCGCAATCGCAGACAAGAATGCGACTGAAGGAGTATACACACGGGATGAGGCGCGTGCTGCCGCCGGAGAAACCAAGGGACTCGGTAAATATATTACCGAGGACATAGTACTGGAAGCAGGCGAAGAGCGGTATGTGGCTTTGGTGGTATATATGCCCGAAGATGTAGGCAATGTGGCGAATTATAAAACAGGCACACTGCCGCCCTATATCGACCTGAGCGTGTCGCTGGTTGCAGCGCAGGCGCAGAAGGAGTCGGACAGCTTTGGCAGCGACTACGATGCGGGTGCCGCCTATCCTTTTGAAGTCAATGGCGAAACCGTTTATCTGCAGCAGTCGGAGAATGGGCTCTACGAAAATGCCGAGGATCCGGAGGATAAGACGAGCTATGTTGTGGACGAGAACAGTCTGCAGGCACTGCGGGAGCTTGTCAATGTCAAGAACAGCGAAATCGCCAAAAGCAGCATTGCGCTGGCGGCAGATGTAACGCTGGACGAGAACTGGGAACCGATCGGAAGCGGCAGCACCAGCCGGTTTACTGGTACCTTTGACGGCGGCGGACACCAGATTATCGATATGAGTGCCCAAAACAATATGGGCTACGGCAATGCGTTTTTCGGGGACCTCACTAACGGTGCCGTTATCAAGAATATGACCTTTGTAAATGCTAATGTCTGCCGGTATACGATGGATCCGACGAATGCCTCGGGAAATGTATACGGCGTTGTAGCTGCTTACACTTACGGCAACGTCACCTTTGAAAATGTCCATGTAAAGGACAGCCAGGTGACCGGCTTTGGCAAGGTGGGGGCACTGATCGGTATGGCTGCAGATAGGGGCGGGACGACCAAGCTGATCAACTGCTCGGTTGAAAATACGGTGATTACCGGTGCATACAACTGTGGAGGCTTTATCGGTCTGGCACAGAACGAAGTGGTTATTGAAAACTGCAAGACTGAGAATGTGACATGGAATAAGGCGTATTCTGACGATCAGTATTTTGATGTGGATACCACGGTGACCTGGAAAGGCGAGGAAACGCCGGTAAAGGGAACTTACTGGAAGTATATGGAATCGTTTGATAAGCTCTGGGCCTATGCCGCATGGGGCGATTATTACACGGATTATTATGTTGCTATCTCTGGAGAAGAGCTTTACTTGGAAGACGGTTTTGAATATCAATTAGCAGACGGCTTCTGTCACTAAAATTCTTATCCTGACCTCATTTTCTACGGGGAATGAGGCGGCAATCAAAGGGCACAAGAACACTTGTGCCCTTTTGATTGCCAAAAAACAATCCAAACGAGAGTAGACCGGCCGTCATGCTGCCCGGCGTTGTGCTGACCGTTACCCCGATTCCCGAAAAAGGCGGAATGGATAGAAAATGTCCGAGAAACAAACAGGAGAAAGCAGCTCTCCTTGGATTATACCGCTGTAAAACAGCACAAAAAACCACCGGGCGGCGGATGCCGTCCGGTGGTTTTTTGTGTTTTTTTAGCCGTTCAGTCTGGCCTTCAGGGCGTCCAGCTGCGCTTCGAGCTCAGCGGGAACGGTATCGCCGATGAGGGCGTAGAACTCGCGGATGTTGTCGATGTCGGCCAGCCAGGCTTCCTTATCTACGCTGAGAAGCTCGTCAAGGGTCTTCTTGTCGAGATCAAGGCCGGTGATATCGATGTCGTCGGTTTCGGGAATATAGCCGATGGCGGTCTCTTTGGCGCCGACCTTGCCGTCGCAGCGGTCGAGCATCCAGAGCAGCACGCGGAGGTTGTCACCGAAGCCGGGCCAAATGAAGTTGCCCTCGTCGTCGGTGCGGAACCAGTTCACATGGAAGATCTTCGGCGGGTTGGGGATTTTATCGCCCATCTCCAGCCAGTGAGCAAAGTAATCGCCCATGTTGTAGCCCACGAAGGGACGCATCGCCATGGGGTCGCGGCGAACCACGCCCACAGCGCCGGAAGCGGCAGCGGTGGTCTCGGAAGCCATGATC
>CAZGQH010000009.1:0-12842 GCA_964527575.1 uncultured Lachnospiraceae bacterium | reverse complement strand
ATAAGAGGGCATCCGAACAGGAACTCCAGCATTTTCCGCAAGGCGTGGATATAGACCGTCAACCCCTCCCCCGAGGCAAGAGCTGTCTGAAGCCGGTCGGATGACACCGCTTCTCCCCCGGCCTCAAACAAAAGGGAAAACAGCTTTTTCTCGGTGGGCGAAAACGAAAGCTCCTCCCCGCGGTAAAAAAAGCGTTCCCCCTCCCGGCGAAAGGCTGCGGCTTTCTGCGAGTCAGCGGTTCTTCTGCCGAAAGGCTCTCCTTCCGGGAAAGCTTCGGCAAACCATGCCGGAAAGCGCTGCCGGCAGAGAAACAGAAAATCCTCGGTCAGAAAAGGGCGAAGCAGATCGGCCCCGGCAAAGGGATTTTTGGAAAAACTGAGCCGGACCGGCTCCTCCGCTGTCCCATCGGAGAAGCATTCTCTTCCGGAGGACTGCCCGTCCACGGAGGACTGCCCACCTGCGGAGGGCAACCCGCCTGTGGAGGGCTGTCCGCCCACGGGGGACGGAAAACTGTCGAGATCGACGATCCCCGACTCATGGGAAGCAGGCGGACACTCCTTTACCTCACAGGGAACAAACTCCTCCAGCGCCGCCTGCAGCATGACGCCGAAGACCCGGTCACGGGTATAAACCGAAATCATACCAGATCTTCGGCGCAGATCACGGCCTCGGCATTGACGCTGCCGTCCTCCCGCAGGGTGCGCAGGTAATGGGTCGTTCCCTCGGACCCGTGGAACACGCGCAGCGACTCTCCCAGCGGAGCCTCATGGAGATAGCCCACCGAGAAGGACTTGACCACCTTGTTCTCGATCCCCGGTATGTAGTCACAGAGCATATCGGGATAATTGGTGTTGTTCATGTGGCCGTTCAAATCGATGTCACTGTTGCAGACCCGCCGGATCCCCACCTCGGACAGCGAAATTTCGGCGGGAAGGCGGAGATGAGCGGGTGCCTCCAGCGGCCATTCCTCCAGCGACTCCACCCCCAATGTCACGTCTCGCACCCGGCAAAGACGCCTGGTCGTGAGATCGAGAAGCGCCCAGAGCGAAAAGAGCTTGGCCACCACCTCGCCGCCGGCATAAATCTCGCCGCAGCGGTAAAAGGACGCGGCTTTTCCCCCGGCTGCCCAGGTGACGGCTTCGAGCTTTTCAAAATTTTTAAGGGGACGCAGGATCTCCATATATGCCCGACTGATCAAAAAAGCCTTATTCATATCGTAGCGAAGCTCGTACAGGGTGGGATGAGTCGATTCAAGCTGCAGATTGGCCGCCTCCTGCAGATAGCGGAGCATCACCGAGGGGCGGACATTGCCGTTCAGATCGGTGTCATGGGAATTGACGGTAAAAGAAACCTTGAATTTAGCCGATTCAGACATGGACGAATCCTTTCTACAAAACAAAAAGAGGGACAGGCCGAAGGACCCGGCCTGCCCCGATTCAATTAAAGGGTGTTGTTCGAGCCGAGAACATCCACGATCTTGTGCTTGACCATCTTCCGCACCTCGTCACGGGCAACCGTGAGGTAGGTTCTGGGGTCGAACACATCGGGCTGATTGGACAGCACGCGGCGAATGCCGGCGGTCATGGCAAGACGGATATCCGAGTCGATGTTGATCTTGCAGACTGCCATCGTGGCAGCCTGACGGAGCATCGATTCGGGAATGCCGATGGCGTCGGGCATCTTACCGCCCAGCGCGTTGATCTCGTTCACGAACTCCTGCGGCACCGAGGAAGCGCCGTGAAGCACGATGGGGAACTGGGGCAGACGGCGTGCAATCTCCTCCAGGATATCGAAGCGAAGCTGGGGCTTCGTGCCGGGCTTGAACTTATAAGCGCCGTGAGAGGTACCGATGGCGATGGCCAGCGAGTCCACGCCGGTGCGGGTCACGAACTCCTCTACCTCAGCGGGATTGGTGAACATGGCGTCATCGGCGGCCACGTGCACATCGTCCTCTACGCCGGCCAGCTTGCCGAGCTCACCCTCAACAACCACGCCGCGGGCATGGGCGTACTCCACTACCTTCTTGGTCAGCTCGATGTTTTCCTCAAAGGAATACTTGGAGCCGTCGATCATCACCGAGGTAAAGCCGCCGTCGATGCAGGATTTGCAGATCTCAAAATCGCCGCCGTGATCGAGGTGAAGAGCCAGATCGATACCGGTGTCCTTAATGGCGGCCTGAGCCAGAGCCATCAGATACTCGTGCTTCGCGTACTTGCGCGCGCCGGCCGAGACCTGAAGAATAACCGGAGAGCGAAGCTCTTCGGCAGCTTCGGTGATCGCCTGAATGATCTCCATGTTGTTAATGTTGAAAGCGCCGATGGCATATCCGCCCTCGTAGGCCTTCTTAAACATTTCTTTTGTGGTAACAAGTGCCATAGTCGTTTTTCTCCCGAAATATAATATTTTATTCTTATCTTGTATATTATATCCCGGAACGGCAATGAAATCAAGTCTTTTTTTGAATCTTTTCCTTGTTTGGGTATTTTTTTCCGATCATACAGCAAGAAGGTATCTCTGCCTTCTATGTATGACCGAACGCTTTGTCGTTATCGGAGCCAGCTTATGGCGACAGCCGGCTTATGGCGACAGCCGGCTTATGGCGACAGCCGGCTTGAGGGCCGGCCTATGCCAGCACCCGAGGTCCGCCTTCGCCGGGACGGCTGTCGGCGGTGAGCGCCTCCGGTTCCTCCTCACGGGCAGCATACTCCCGGGAAGAATCCCCCAGACCGAAGGAGATGGTGATGGCATCGTCCACCCGCCGCATGAGCCGCTCGTCCAGATGACCCATCTTCTCCTTCAGGCGTTTTTTATCCAGGGTACGGATCTGCTCCAACAGGATCACCGAATCCTTGGCCAGACCGAACATATCCCGATCCACCGTATCGCTGCGGGAGACATCGATATGGGTGGGCAATTTATTTTTTCCCAAACGGCTGGTGATGGCCGCCGCGATCACAGTGGGGCTGTAACGGTTGCCGATATCGTTCTGTACGATGAGAACGGGACGCAGTCCCCCCTGCTCGCTGCCCACAACGGGGCTCAGGTCGGCATAGAAAATATCTCCGCGTTTGATCGTCATTTTCCTGTCCTTCCTCTCTCGACCGGAGGATCCTCCGGTCTTCTGTTTTCGTTTCCGGTATTATTTTTACCATGTTCCGTCCCCTTCTAAACATGGTAATTCTTAGTGGACGAAAAACCGTCCGCCTCCTTTCGACAAGAGACCAAGCGTGCGGCGTTATCCGCTTCGCTCTTATATGGTCCCATGAATAATCCAGGCAAACAGCGATTCTTCGTCTTTATCAATATACGCATACCGCCGTCCGACGTTCCGCGTCATATGTGATACATATCAAATCACACTTGACAAGTTTTCTTATCTATGCTATACTGAAATCGCCGGATAAGGATAAAATTCACTGTTTGCTCCCCCGATTTATAAAGAAAGGATGTGCCTCATGAAAAAAGCGAAGATTCTGATCGCGTTCGTCCTTACCGCATTTTCTGTCCTCGGCGTCCTCTCCCTCTCTTCCTGCAGGACGATGATGGAGGATTCTCCCGATGTCTTTCTTGAGGAGATAATCGAAAAGGAGAAGCAGAAGCTCACCCGTGAGATTGCGCTTCCCGACGCCTGTCCGGAGGAGGCGAAGCTTGAAATTGTCTGGGACCTCTATCACCCTTACGACAATCCTCCGCCCTTCGACCACCTCACCCTTACAACCCGGAAAACCGGCGATACAACCCTGAGGACGCTTGCTATCGGGGCCAACAAAGGGGGCTGGGACGGCTATTCCTACAATTTTGACGCCAAACTATGGAGCACAGAAGAGAGGCATCTCCTTTGCACCTCGGCCTATACGGATGCCGTTGGCATGCCGAAAGAGGCGCTATCGGATTTTCCCGAATGGGCGGAATGGATCATGCGCCCCGGACTTCTCGCCTCCCTGGTGGACGGCTCCCGGACAGCCGCGTTGGAGCACGCCCTGTCGGATTGTTTCGAAAAGTCCTTATCGCTCTTCTTCCGGTATACCACAGCCACCCTCACCCGCGAAGAGGGCACGGTTTACCTGACCTTCACCCTGCCGGAGGAAAACATCACCGCTTTTCTGAATGATCTCTCAGAAAGCATCCGATCGGACGAACCGCTTTTTGAGGCTCTGCTTCCCTTTTTATCGCTTTCTCCCGGCGGGAAGATCCCCTCGGTCGGCGATCTGCAGAAGGACTTCGACCGGCTCTTTTCCGAAAAATTTGCCGCCCTTTTCCATAAGGCCTCTTCGGTTGAAATCATACTGACTGCCAGCCAGCGGAGGGACTTCCGCGGAATCGATATCCGAATTACCGAAACCGAAGACGGCACAGAGAAAACGAAAACCCTCTCCTTCTCTCCGAGCGGGATCGGAGGCTTTGACCTGACTCTCACCTCGCCCGATGAACTCCCCCGCAGGCTCTCCCACCGGGTCGTTTTAAAAGGAAAAGCCTTTCGGGAAATTTGAATCTGTCGGTCGGAGAAAATACCTCCACCCTGATTGCCTGGGACTACAACAGGCAAAGCGGTGCTTTCGGAGTTGAACTCGCCATTCCCGACGGCATTTTGGCCAAAGTCTCGGGACTTCTGAAGATCACGGAAAACGAGTTTGTGCTGACAGTCAAAAAGATCAAGGTCGCCCAGCCATCCGACGATCGTGTGGGGACCGCGCCTAAATTCCGCACGATTCCCCTTTCCTTCCGCATCACCCTGACGGGACACAGCACAGAGCCCCTTCCCGAACCCCCTGTCGACTATGCGGATATCACCGAAATGAGCAAAAAAGAAAGAGAATATTTCAGCAATAAGATAAAATACGATTGGACCTTATTGAAATTGAAGCGTTACCTCGGCTTGGATCCTACGCAATGATTCCCGCCATTTCCGGCAAAGCGAGATTTTCTCCTATCATAAACGGGAGCAGGAGAAAAGTCCTTCTCCTGCTCCCTTCTTCCCTATCTTCGCCGATTCTTCCGAGTAAAAATTCCCGAAAGCGCCTCGACTCCCTGACACCCCCGACGCCCTGCAGAACGGTACGCGGAGGAACAGGAAGACGCATCCGCCTCTTTCCCCGACACCGGAAATCAAAGCAGCAGATAAAATACGATTGACAAATAAACGTCTGCGTGTTAGACTGTATATAGAGAACTTAATCATTTCCAGTCATATTTCACGCTGAAAGAAAGGATGTGCCCTATGAAAAAGTACAAACTTCTCATCTCAGCCCTTCTCGCCACACTCCTTGGAATTTCTGCTCTTTTTCTCTCTTCTTGCCAAACCCAAGAAGACCCCTACGTTTTTCTTGACGAAGTCTTTGAAAAAAACGGCGACCGGGAAAATCAACTGCTTTCGTTTTTTGCCTTCGAACCCGACGAAATGATTCTTGAGATGTCGGGCTATGACCTCCCGATCGATGTTCATGACCTCACAATTCACACCCGTCAGGAGGGTTCCCTCCTTCTGCAAACACTCTCTGCCGATAGCGGGCGCTTTCAAGCCGAATTCTGGAGCACCCCAGAGACCTTCATTCTTCGTTCCACGGCGTTGGATCAGGTATACGGAAAGCCGCGGACGACGAATTTTTTCCCATTGGGTGATCTGACCAGCGGAATGGAAGCCCTTTCGGTTCTTACGAATCCTGCTCAGCTGACCGAACTACAAAATGAGCTGTCGGCTTTGCGCGAAGAGGGAAAGGAAATCTTCAAACAGCATGCCTCCGCTTCCCTCAAACAGACGAAAGACCTCGTCACCGTTCAATTTGTCCTTTCAGGACAGGACTGCCAAACCCTTTTCAACAAGCTTCTTGACCATATCCAAGCCAACGAGACGCTTTTAGAGGTGCTCATTCCCTTCGTTTCCCTCACCTCCGACGAACCCGCCGCTTCGATTGAGGATGTACGCCGGACACTCGACGAACTGGGTCTTAAAGATCTCTCCGCCGAGCTTGCCGATGACGCCTCCCTTAAAATCACGATCACTGCCACTGCAGAGAAGAAGTTCAGCGGAATCGATATTGAGCTTACGGCTTCCGATGAAGGAGAAGAACCCAAGACGCTGACATTCACCTTCCGTATCGGAGAGCTTGGCGGCTTTGATTTGCTCCTCAAGATTCCCGGAGAGCCCACCTTCCGTCTTTCCCACGCGGTAAAGGAGGAAGAGAATGTTCTTACCGGTGTTTTCGATTTGACCGCAGAGGGAACAACTTTCTCACCTGTCACATGGACCTATGAAAAAAGCAATTATGTATTTTCAGTTATTATTCAGATTCCCGGCAGCATATCCATCAAAATTATAGGTACCCTTAAACTTTCGGAAAACGAGCTGGTACTGTGGATCAAACAGGTCAAAACCGGAATATGCGATCTATCCGGCGCCGCGACGAACTATAAGAGGGTTGATATTACCTTCCGGGTCTCCTATAAGAAAAGCAGCGATTCTATCCCGCAACCTCCTGCCATCTACGAGGATCTGTCACAATTAAATACGAGAGAACGCAAAATAATTATACGGGAGTTGAAAGGCCAAATCTACTATGAAAGCCTTATCGACAATTTAATCCCGTTTTTCAACTGATTTCAGACCGACACCTCCCTTGCCCCGAGGCGCAAAACATCGCCTCGGGGCACCTTTTCTGTCGTTTTTTGCATATTTTAAAATAAACTAACATTGACAAAGCTCATATGTAGCAGTACAATAAAAAGTGTAAAGCAATATTCTCACCCGATGTCCGCCTATTTTTGTCAGAAAGGATTCATAGACCATGAAAAAGAAAAAAATACTGTTCGGCAGCCTGATTGCCCTCTTTGTCGCCGTCCTTCTGGTAACCTGCCTCTGCCTCGCCTCCTGCGGGAAAAGCGATCCGACAACAGATTCAACAAGCAGTACAGCCGAAGAAACCCCACAAGAAATCGACGAATTGTGGGAATTCACCTTTGACGAGAAGCTGCAGCTTCCCCTCTCCCAACTGACGCTTCAAAAACTGAAGAATGAAACCGACTCCCAGCTGCTCAATGTCGGCGTCAAAGGAGCAGCCGGCAGCTTCAACGCCAAGCTCTGGGACAACGGCAAGACTCTGATTCTGAGCTCCCCTGACCTGTCGAAGAGCTACGGGATATCGTATGAAAAAATCTTTGAATTCATCAAACCCCAGCTTCCTCCGGAACAACAGGATTTGTTTGATCTGCTGTCCCAAATCACCGACCAACCGCTCTTTATGCCCAATTTAGTCACAGGCACGCTGTCCCCCTTCTCCAACCAAGACATACAAAACATCCTCACCGACTTTTTCAAAGAGACGCTGGAAACCCTGAAAGAACACGTAACGCCGGAAAAGAGTGAAAAAGACAATCTGACTACCTACAAAATCACCCTCACCGGCGAGCAAATTGTCGCTTTTCTCGATGATTTCTTTACCGATCTGAAGAACAATCCGAAAATGCTCAACCTGATCACCCTGTGGCTCCTCACACAGGACTCCGGTAAAACGGCACAGGAAATCATCGACAGTTGGTTTGCCTCCCACAAAATCGGGGAGGACGACAGCAACCATATTCTGCACGACTCTACCTTGATCACTTTTGAGATCACCACTGCCAAAGAGCAAAACTCGCAAAAGATCCATATTGCTTTCGACTATCAGCCCACCAAAACATCCGGTTCGGTGAAAGGTAACGCCTCTCTGGTTCTGGAAGAAAACGGCGGCTTCGAAGTGACTGTTATCTATGCCATGCCGGATCAAGAGGAAACAGAACTCCTTCATATCCTCCACAAGGTAGAGGAAAAAGACGGCGCCCTGTCGGGAAAGCTTACTGTATCCGCTGATTTTGACGATTCCTCTATCGACAACATGACCATTCTGCAGTGGGAATACAACAAAAAGACCGGCGCATTTTCTCTGGAGATTCCGGTTGCGGATATCAAACTCACAGGAAACATAGAGTTTTCTCTGGCCGGTTTGACCATAAAGGATGTTCGTTTCTCCCAGGACGGACAGGATCTCGGAATTGCCGTCAGCGTGACGATTAAGAACAAAGTCACCGAAGAGATCACACCGCCGGCATCCTTTGAGGAAATCGACCTGAACGATCTAATAGAAGGAACGTCTCCTTTCCTGGAGGAACTGATAAAGAACCCCCTGATCGCTGCTATTCTCTCCTCTATGGAATCGGAAGATATCGGCAGCGACCTGGCCGCTTAATCGGGATCCCGATACCAAAAAGGCGTCAGAGCAAATTCGCTCTGACGCCTTTTGATTTGATGTTTCCTTAGGAACACCGGCTCGACGGAGATCCGTCGAGCCGGTGTTTTTTTGTTTCTGTTCTCAGAAATCACCGTTACCGGCAATTCGTCAAACGACCGAATACCGACTCTCCAATCAGAAGATCGGATGTCCGGCAGCCTCGTGGGCCGCCCGAAGCTCGTCGCACATCTTCACGATATCGTCGGGACAGAGCTGCGCCCCGGTGTGGGGATCGAGCATAGCCGCCTGATAGACATGCTCCATCTTACCGGTCACCGCCGCCTCAATAGTCAGAAGCTGGCAGTTGATGTTGGTCATATTCATAGCCGCCAGCTGAAGAGGCAGACGTCCCACCAGGGTGGGATGGATACCGGTACGATCCACAAGACAGGGTACCTCCACACAAGCCTCGGGAGGCAGATTGGAGATGGCGCCGTTGTTCAGTACGTTGCCGCCGATCTTATAGAGCTTGCCGGTCTCCACCGCCTCCATGATGTAGGAAGCATATTCACCGGTACGGGTGTGGGTGGGCGAGCCGCCCGCCATGATCGAGTCCCGCTGTTTTTTCCAGCCTTCGATCTGATTCACACAGCGGCGGGGATATTCGTCCAGCGGAATGTTGAAGCGCTCGATCAGATCGGGACGGTCGGGCTTTAAGTAAAAGCAGTTATACTCCGCATTGTGCTCGCTGGATTCGGTACAGTAGTATCCCAGCTTTTCGATATAATCATAGCGCACCATATCCCAGTGCTTCTCCCCGGCATTCTTCTCCTTGGCACGGCGGCGGATTTCGGGATAAAGATCGTTGCCGTCCTTATCGGTGATCTCAAGCAGCCAGGCCATGTGGTTGATGCCGGCAATCAATTCCTTGCGTCCCTCCAGGTATTCGGACATGCCCAGCGATTCCAGAAGGCCGTGGGAGCAGTGCTGCACCGAATGGCAGAGCCCCACTGTCCGAATTCCGGTATAGCGCTGCATATAGCCCGACAGAATGGCCATGGGATTGGTGTAGTTTAAGAAGAGGGCATCGGGACAGACCTCCTCCATATCCCGGGCAAAGTCCTTCAGAACCGCAATCGTCCGAAGGCCCCGGAAAATCCCGCCGATACCCAGCGTGTCGCCGATGGTCTGGCGTAGACCGAACTTCTTCGGAATCTCGAAGTCGATCACCGTGCATGGCTCATAGCCCCCTACCTGAATGGCATTGACGACAAACTTTGCTCCCTTCAGGGCCGCTTTTCTTTCCTCCACGCCGAGATATTTTTTGATCACAGCGCGTCCTTCGTTGATCGTGCGGTTGAGAGCATCGATCAGAGCATAGGATTCCTCCAGACGCTCGCCGTCGATATCGTAGAGCGCCAGCTCCACCTCGTGAAAACACTCGGTCAACATGGTATCTCCCAAAACATTTTTTGCGAACACCGTGCTTCCCGCACCCATGAATGTGATTTTAACCATATTGTACGCCTTTCTGACCGCCTGTCCGGTCTTATACTCAGAATAAACCTTTAAACATGCGCTTGGATAAAAAACAGCCGTCGCAAAGGACGGCTGTTTTTTTGATAAAGAACTTAACCGGTGATACCCGAGCGCTCAATGCCCTGGATGAGGAAGCGCTGGCAGAAGAGGTAGACCACGATCAGGGGGATCATGATCATAAGCGAGGCGGTATTTTGAATCGCCTGCCGGAACAGACTGCCGCCAGCCTGGTTGACAGCCTCAGTGAAGGGCTGCGGAACACCAAAGATGCCGGGGAAGACGGTAAAGTCTCTGCCGGGGAAGAAGATCGTCACATAGAAGTTATCTGTCCACTGCCAGGAGAAGGCAAAGAGGAAGACGGTGATCAGCATGGGGATCGAAAGCGGGAGAATGATCTGGAAGAAGGTCCGGAAAATACCCGAGCCGTCGATATACGCCGATTCCTCCAACTCGTCGGGAATGTTCTTGAAGAACTGACGGAGCATGAAGATGTAAAGACCGTTCTTGAAGGCAAGGCCGGTGATCGAAAGAATGATCATGGGCCAATAGGTATTCAGCATGTTGATCGGTTTTCCGCCGAACAGCTTGATAAGACCGAAGCTGAACACACCGATATCAAAGCTTCTGAACTTCCGCGCCATCACGGTACGGATCGTCTGATGAGGAACGATCATGGTGAAGACCACTAAGAAGAAGAGAATCTTGTTGCCCTTGAACTTATACTTGGCAAAGCCATAAGCGATCAGGCAGCAGGCAAAGGTCTGTGCCAAGGCACTGACCAGCGATACACCCGCCGTCCGGAACATGGCATCAAAGTACTTGTTGTACTGAATGATGGCTTTATAGGTGTCCAGTGTGGGGTTACGGGGAATCAACCGGACGGTCACGTCGGCAAAATCCTCCGGACTCATAAAGGAACCGGCGATTTTCGTGATAAAGGGATAGAGAATGATGTACGAAATACCGAGCAAAAGCACGACACGGAAGATAACAAAGATCACCCGGCCAAGGAAATGCAGCGAAAGATATTTGATCTTCAGCCGTTCCCAAAGGTTTGTTCTCTCAAAGTCTACCCGAATCTTCTTCTTGGTTTCTTTCGTAACCTTCGCGACATTCTGATTTTCGTTTGTCATATCCGATTATCCCTCCCTTCTCTGATAGAAGATAAACGCCGACATAATGCCCGCTATCACCGCGACTGCAATAATGACGATGGTGAAGTAGATCCATGCCATAGTAGTCGCTTCCTCGGTTTTCGATACGAAGTGATTCGTAATAAAGGACATGACCGAGTTACTGGGCGCCGTAAAAGAATCGATAATGGTATATACCGCGTTGACCAGAATCATGGGGCTGATCATCGGGAAGGTAATCTTCCAGAAGGTTTCCCAAGAGGTTGCACCGTCGATGGAGCAGGATTCGTAAATCGCCGGGGAGATCGACTGCAGACCGGCTAAGAAGATCAGCATCTGAACGCCGGAGCGGTTTACGATATTATAGATGTTGTTGATGATCTGAACCACGTAGGACACCAGCTCGGACCCCACCATCATGGAGGAGAAGAGACCGGTAATGTCGCTCTCCGAGATCAACTGAGAGGTGGAATTTCCCCCCTGCGCCTGGTTGCCTGTTTCCACTCCGTTTGCCATACCATTCGAAAGCTCAGCAGTAGAAAGATCGATCTGTGCGATGATACCGGTTGAAACGATAACCGGAATGAAGAAGATGGCACGGAAGACAGCCCGACCAAACATCTTCTGATTCAGGATAACCGCCATAAAGAGCGAGAAAATGATGATGGCGGGAATGTCGATAATGAGCTGAGTCATACCTGACAGAAGAATCTGCACAAAATCCGTGTTCTCAAAGAGAACCGTCTGATAATTGGCAAATCCCACCGGCGTCAGGCGATACAAGCCATCGCTGGCCGAATACTGGCTGACCTCAACGAAGGTGTAGGTAATCGATTCAATGATCATCGGAAGATAGATCAGAACAAAACCGATCACAAAGGGGAGCACGAAGATCCATCCTGCACGCGCCTTCTTCTTATCGAGGGAGACAACCTTTTTTTTGCGAACTTTGGGAGCGGAGTCTTTCAACACAGTTGCCGTGTTATTCATTGTTTTCCTTTCCCCCTTACTTTGCCACGGCAAAGCCGTTGGCGTCAATCACATATTCGCTGCCGCCGAAGGTAACCGTAACCTCGTAAGCCGCATAATTGAGAATAAAGGTCTTGGTCGAACCGTCCTTCCGGGTGTACTCCACCATAACGATGTCAGAACCCGAAACGGCACGGTTGATTGAGGCAGCGTACTCGTCATACACATGCTGTACATAGCTTTCCTCGGTTGCAAGGTAAGCATAGGTCTCCTCGAAAACCTCGGTAAACTCCTTGCCGTGACGCTCCGCCAGAGCCTTCCGGTCGTTGTAGGCCTTCTTAGCTGCCGCAACGGCTGCTTCGTAGCCCTCACCCTTAGCCGCTGCCATCAGCGCCTCGACCTCTTTGGTCTCATTGGCGCCCAGTCCGCGGATACCGTCAAGGAAGCCGTGATCGGTAATCGTAGCCGACTGGAGATCGGCAAGTGCCTCGTTCAGGATCTTATACTTCTCTACAATTTCCTCGTAGCAGATCGCATAGTCGATGGAGTAGTAGTCACTGTAAGAGGGATCGCCCTTCAGAGTGGATGTATTCTGATATGCAATCGTGAAATAGGGAGCTGCGCCGTTCTCAATGATTTTGAGAAGCTCACGATCGATGTCGCTGGCCATACCGGTGACACCGCCCGCATAATTGATGTAACCGTGAAGCACCATGCCCATAAAGGGGATCGACGTGCTGGCACGGGCGTACCGGGAAGAGTCAAGCGGCATGTTCAGAATATAATCGGCATAAGCCAACGCATAGGCGTTGCCGCCGTCAATCATCACCTTGCCGTATTTTTCGGAAAGAGTCTTAAGAAGCTCCACCGTATAATACTTGCTGTCCTCGCGGTTGTAGGCGTCGTCGTTGTCAAAGTCGGAGTTGAGGTCAGTGCCCAACGAGCCAACCGAAAGACCGTTCACACCCAGCTTATCGATCTTCTTGGCGAATTTGCTGTA